>JACQAW010000232.1 GCA_016194725.1 Deltaproteobacteria bacterium | reverse complement strand
GGCACCCCACGAGCTCAAAGATCTGCTTGATGATCTTTGGCAATGGCTCGATGACACTCAAGAATCTAACGCCTTCGCGCGGGCTTTTGCATTTCACTTCATTGCAGTAGCAATTCATCCTTTTGCAGACGGCAACGGCCGGTCTGTTCGCCTGATGCAACACCTATTATTACTCAAGGGCGGAGAAACTATAGCGCGATTTGTTCCCAGTGAAACTGTGATCATGAAACTGCGCGATCGCTATTACGCTTCGATTCGGCAAGCCCGGACCTTGAACTCGCTGCACCCAATGGTTGAGTTTCTGGCAAACTGTTTTGCCAGTTCGGCCGAAGACGTCGTAAGTGATGGCAAAGCCCTTCTGAAAAATAGCGCGGGCAAGACCCCTGGGGCGAGACACCTCAAAATTCTTGCGCTGGCGAAAAAGCAGGGGTCCATTACAATAAGTGACGTCATCGCGATTTTTCCGGATGTACCACGAAGGACGATCGAGCGCGATTTGGAGACACTCACCAAACAGCACGCGCTAAAGGCTCACGGAGAAAAAAAGGCCAGGACCTATACACGCACACAACAATAATGCGTGCGACCCATCCCCGGCTACAAACAGACTGCTCAGTACCCCAATGTATCGCAAATCAGCTCTCTGATAGGTTTATAAAATGAAAATCCATTTTCATATCAGAAGCTTGGCGCGTGGATACTTCGCGCCCTCCACCTGAGCCAATGCGTCAAAAAGAAGCCCTTGGATCTGAAAATGGTCCGAGGGCTTTCGCATTTTCACGAGTGAATGGGTTTTGGTTCTGACTCCGAATTAGGCCGCGCGTCTTTGTTTCTTCTTCAGCTGGATCGTGAATTCACATCCCAAAATTTCCAGGATCGTGTCCAGCGTCGCAAGCTCCGGATTAACCATTCGATTGAGCACCTCGCGATTGAGCTTGGCCTTCTTAGCTAGGGTCGCTACCCCACCATGTGCAAGAGCCACGTTTCGAAGTGCAATGCGAAAAATTTTCGGCAGGCCAGGTTCACCTTCAAAAGCATTATCATCTGATAGCCCTTTGCCGCGACGGTACCTTTGAATCGAGGTTCGAATCGAGGGATGAGGCTTCGACACTTACGGTCTTGATAAGCCGACTTTCGGCCGCCAGCGTTGTGCTATTGGAGTGAGCGAGCACGCGAAACTCGAGGTTGGCCTGCTGCAGAAGCTGATCAGAGCCAGGGGTGGAGAACTCGACCGAGCCGAACAGCTTACTCCTCGTCGGACCAACTTCCAGGGCGGAGTCGTAAGGGCCCGTCAGTCCGAATGTGTACGAAAAAATCTTGTCGTCATACCGAGCAGTGGTGAAGGTATGCGCGAGAGTGAACTGTCCGAACTGATCCGTCGTCACTGCTTGGCAGGTTTTCGTGAAATCGCCATGCGAGCCATGAGGAATCACGCAAAGCGTGAAGCTCTCGTGTACAGCAAGGGTGCCTTTGGTGTCCTTGATCACTCCCCATATCGTAAGAGGTTTCAGCTTCGCAACAGGTGGCAGCGTGAACTGGAGCTTGACGTTCATCTCGTACTTGGGATCTTGCCAAAATGAGGCACGGTCAATCGGTCCTACCAGCTCGACATGCGAGGCTTGAATCGGGGCTACGAGAGCCGGCGAAACGAAAACAGCCGTCACGATGGTCGGTGGGTGCGAGACCCTGCTATTGCAGGTGAAGACCGTGTTAACCGCCGTGCCTGCGCTGAGCATTAGATTCGGCAAATCGCGCTGGGACGCTGATTCGCCGCAGTCGACGGTGAGGGCAATCGTGCCGATGAGTTGGGGTGGAGCGAAATCATCCGAGGTTCCGACATGTTCGATGGTGACCGTCGTCGCATAGTAGCTCAGCCAGCCGTTGTTCTTGTCCCAATCAGCCAGAGCCTCATGGTGGACCACGGCAGAGAGCGCCAGGACTCCGGCAATCGTCAGCTTAGAGATGTTCATGAAAAGTCTCCTTGTAGGGCATTCTCCCGGATCGGGTTGACTCGATTATTCCAAAATCGAGTGCTATAATCGACTAAAGGATTTGGCCGTTAAAACATGCCTTACGAAATTCTTGAAAATATTAAGGTTCTGGCGAAAAATGGGGATTTTTCGCAGGCGCGCGCGCGTCTTCGCCAGCTCATGCAAAAGGCGCAGCTCACGCGCGAGCTGCGCCTTGAGCTCGCGTATCTCGCGAATCTCTCATTCGCCCCAAAGCTCGCTTTGCAGTCACTCCACCGGTTCCTTCGTCCCAGGGAGCGGGCGCCGCAGAACGGCGCGACTGACGAAGAGAGGATCGAATACGCCAAGGCACTCATCCAGCTGGGTTTTTCAAATGAGGCACAGGCGCTTTTGCGGGAAATCCGCTCGCCTGCACTTCTTCCGCGAAGCTATCGCATGCTTTCCCTCGCCTATCTTCGGAGATGGGATTTCAACGAAGCGGCAACCGTGCTTGAGCTTCTGCCCAAGCTCGAGCTTTCGCGTACCGATCGGATCGTTTCACAGGTCTTTCTCGCAGTGGCGGTTCTCCACGGGCAAAACGACTTTGCGCGCGCAGAGACGATCTTAATGGGCGTGCTCAAGGAAACAAATCAGAAGTTCTTCAAGGCTTTTCATTGGGACGCCTGGCAGGTGCTGGCGCAGGTTCATTATCTCCAGAAGAACTGGGCGGGAACTCGCTGCTGCCTTGCGGAAATGAAGGCATTGAGGATGGCTGGCCCCGACGGGCGCTTTGACCTCATACACGATAAATGGCTCGCCTTGATGCGCTTGAACATCTCCGGCACTCAAAAGCGCGCCATGCGGGAACTAGACCGCGTGGTATTGGGCTTTTTCGCAATCGGCGAGTGGGAACAGGTGCGAAGCTGCGAGTATTACCGGTCCGTCTGCACCAAGGACCGGCTGCTCCTGCACAGAGTTTACTTCGGAACGCCATTTCCCGGATTCAGGTGTAAATTGCTAGAGGCAGCCGGACTCACGGAGGCGGACTTGCCGTCATTCCATGATTTCGACCTCAAGGACAGCGCATCCCGCTCGACTGCCCGGAGAATTGAACTCTTCAGCGGCAAGCTCGGCTACGGTGAAATCCCGATCCGTGTCCTGCAGGCAGTGTTGAGTGACATCTATATCGCTCCACGCGTGACCGAGCTCCACGAAAGAGTTTTCCCTGGCGAGTACTTCAACCCTCGCTCATCAATTCGCAGGATGCAGCAGGCAATCTACGAGACGAGACGCTGGCTGCGGCGTCAGCGCATCCCGCTTGCTATCACGGAAACTGCGTTCTGCTACCGATTAACGTCGCTTCAAAACGTTGCCCTGCGCATTCCGCTCTGGTCGGGGAACCGGCCTGAGGCCTCGCTCCGGCAGCAGCGGTGCGACGGCTATCTCGCGAGGATCAACGAGGCGTTCGACGCTCAACAGTTTTCCGCACAGGACCTGGCCCGTCTTGTCGGCATCTCAGTGCGCTCCGCCCGCCGCTATCTGAGCAGCGCCGTCGCGGCTGAGGCGCTCGAACGCACCGGTGCAAGCCGCGATATCCGTTATCGCCGACGGTGATAACGGCCATTTTTATGAGTCGATCCATTGTTTGAGCAGTGCTATTTGCCGCGAGCGAACACAGCTATTTTCCAGTGGCCTATACGCCAGATGCGCGGGCGGCTTCAAGGGCAGGCGCCGGACGAGGCGAGGTTTCAGACGCAATTGGCGGCCATAAGTCTTGACGCGTTTATGAGCGAGATCGGACATCGCAAAGACCACGAGCTTTCGATGTCTGCGCGCGATAAGGGCATGGCCGATGTCTTCTTTGCGCAGCTTGAACGCCGCCGACCCGGGGCGAAGGCCATTATCTACGCGCACAACAATCATATCGCCCGTGCAATGGAGGATCGGCTGCCGTTCAAGTCGCCGAAATTCGCTCGCGAGCGGATGGGAAGCTTTTTGGCGGAGAGGTTCGGCTCCAAATACGTCTCTATCGGGTTCCTGGGATATGACATCAAGCTCAACCACCACCTTTTCAAATCGTTCATCGAGCCGCCCATCCCGATATCGAAATCTTCAATTGAGCGACGGCTCCATGACACGGGCGCGAAAGAGGTGTTTGTCGATCTTAGTAAGGGCTTTCTGCAGGACGAACGCTGGTACGATATACAAGACAATGGAATTCGCGCGACCGCGGCTCCGGGCAGACATTACACGGGCCTCTACTTTGTCGACTTTTCACCGCCGCTTACTGAAAGGGTCATACTGCCGCGATGATTACTCTCTATGCCGCCTTCTCGAAGTCCCAGCGGAACTCGTAATTCAAGATCGCAGCGATCTCGACAAGCCGGGACATTTCCTTCTTGTAATTGGTGGTGTCGAGCAGCCTCGCCAGTTGCGACAACGAAGTATTAAGGCGCCGGGCCAGCTCGCGTTTCGAGATGCCTTCGCGCTTGATGAATTGTTGAAGTCGCTTCGTCATTTGGTAAAGCGTCTGCTCTTTCACGTATTCAGGGTTCTGCACGATATGTAGCGGCTGATCGAAAGGCACGTAATCCGACTTCCCATTCTCGAGAGTGAAGTAGAAGGAATGGCCTCCTGCTTCGGAATCAGGCCCGGCATCCACGACCTTTCCCTTGATGCGAAGCGAGAAATACGGGCAATCGAGCTTCAACCCGGACGTGTATTCCAAGTGAAACACCCGCTTCTTATTATCAAACACGACTTTTTTGAATTTCTTGTGTTTCATTTCAAGAGCCCTTCCTTCTTCAGATCCTTGAGTATTTCCCGGATTCGCCGGGTAATCCGTCCTTCCATGACTGTTAGATTCGTATCCAACTCAACCTTCGCGACAAGCCTGCGATCTTTCAGCACGTGAACGTGACGAGGCGGATGATCGCCGACCCAAAACATCAAAGATGTAACCGCCTCTTCTGATTCTACCCATGCCGCAAATAAATGATACTATGTATGGTATCAGATTGCAACGACTGGTATCGCCGATATTTAGCGAAACAGCGGTTGATTGACGCGCTCGCACCTCCTACAATAGGAGGAAATTCGCCGTAACCAGGCGGAATCACTCCGTTGG
>JACQAW010000078.1 GCA_016194725.1 Deltaproteobacteria bacterium | reverse complement strand
GTACCTCGTGGCCCTTGCCCGCCAGTGCCCGGCAAAGATGCGTGCCAATGAAACCGGCGCCGCCTGTAACAAGTATTTTCGCCATGATTGCCTTCATATTTACTCTTGAATGGGTTGAAAATCACCGCTAATATTTCCTATGGCTTCCAAGACTTACCTCGTGACCGGCACGGCCGGTTTCATCGGCTTTCACCTGGCGCAGAAGCTGCTCGACCAGGGGCACCGCGTGGTCGGCTTCGACAACCTCAACGACTACTACTCGGTTGCGCTCAAGGAAGCCCGCAATGCGCTGCTCGAGAAACGCGAAGGCTACACCTTCATCAAGTCCAACCTCGAGGACAAGGCCGACGTCGTGCGCGTTTTCAAGGAACACGATTTTGCGACGGTGTTTCACCTGGCTGCGCAGGCCGGCGTGCGCTACAGCCTTGAGCACCCCGAAGCTTACATCACGAGCAATATCGACGGCACGCTGAACATCCTCGAAGCCGCCCGCTTTTCGAAGAACAAGCCGCATCTGCTCATGGCCTCTTCCAGCTCGGTTTACGGACTGTCTGAAAAATATCCGCTGCGCGAAGACGATCATGCCGACCGGCCCGTGGCCTTGTACGGAGCCACGAAACGCGCCAACGAGCTCATGGGGCACTCCTATGCGCACCTGTTCGGGCTGCGCGTGACCATGCTGCGGTTCTTCACCGTCTATGGGCCGTGGGGCCGCCCCGACATGGCGCTGTTCATGTTCGTGAAGGCGATTCTCGAGGACAAGGAAATCGAGGTCTTCAACGGCGGCGACATGATTCGCGACTTCACGTACGTCGCCGATATCGTGGAAGGCATGTTGGGTCTTGACCGTTCACGGGTCGACGCCAAGCAGCCGCTCTACGACTGCTTCAATATCGGCTGCGCCAACCCGCGCACCTTGATGGAATTCATTCAGGCGATCGAAAAAGCAGTCGAAAAAAAAGCGAAGATGAAAATGATGCCGTTTCAGCCGGGCGATATTTACAAAACGTTTGCCGACGTTTCGAAGCTTAAGAACGTCTGCGGTTACGCCCCCCAGACCAACATCGAAGACGGCATCAAAGCATTCGTGAAGTGGTACCGCGAATTCTATGCCTGAGCCTCGCCTTTCCATTGTCACGATCACGTACAAGGACTCCAAAGGCCTGCGAGAAACATTGGAATCCTTGCGCGCCCTGGGCCCGGCATTCGAGTCAGGCTGTCCCTGGGAGCTTGTCATCGTCGACTCGTCCCCAACCGAAAACGCGGCAACGCTGGCCCCACTGCGTGGAAAAATCTCAAGGCTGGTGCATCTGACCACGCCAGCCGAAGGAGTCTATGCGGCAATCAACGCGGGGCTGGCCAAGGCTTGCGGCGAGTATGTCTGGTTTCTGAACGGTGGCGACCGCCTGCGCGATCGCGCCGCGCTGGCCACGGCACTCGAGGCTTTTCGTGCGGATGAGGGCTGCGATCTCATAGCCTCGGGCGTCGAGCTGCAACGGGACGGCGGCTATCTTTATCTCAGCGTTTGCGCATCAAAATATTGCCACGGAACGTACTGGCGGTTTATGACATGAGCGGACGTTCGACACGCTTTCACGACGCGTTTGCCGAGTTCCGCACGGTTCAGCGCAAGCTGCGCGGTCAGCTTCCCGCCTGGCTGAACGTGAGCAACGAGCTGGTGCGCCCCCTGGAATACGGGCGCATTCAGTTTCAAAAGTATCTGGCTCAAACACCGGCCGCGACACTGCTGCGTCCGCTGTGGCTGGGCTTCAAGAGGAGATTCTGAATGCTGAGAACCCCACAGAAAATGGAACCCTGGGCTCAGCTGGTTTCGGTACTCATGGGAATCTGCTGGGCTGGCTTGAGTATCGGTATCTTTACCCACCCCGGCCACCACACCCGGATGGGCAATGGGCTTTACTTCGCGCTCATAACCTTGGTGACGGCTTTAGTGGCTCTGAGCTTCATGCGCATGCTGACGCGAGGGCTGCGCTATGCCATCTACGTGCTTGGCGTAGTGTTTCTGCTGTACACCATGTTCGATGCCCTGGGACGCGCGATACGCGAGGATGGCATGGCCGTTTGGCGCGAGACGGCTGAAAAAAGCGGCTATAATCTGGCCTCGGTAAAGATAACCCAGGAAAAACTGCGTCAATACTGGGCCACGCGAAACGTCTGGATTTCGGACAGCACTATCACGCTCGAGGACTTTACCGGCCGCGAATCCGTCTTCGCATTCGGCGCCGACATCGCCGCGCACAACCCGAGTGCGCCGCAGCCGACTACACCGCTCCCACCCCACGAATGACGGAAAGAATGGTCTTTAGGATTATCGCAAAGTCCAGCAGCATCGACCGGTTCTCGAGATAGAAAAGATCGTACTCGATGTTCATGTGAATCGGCTCGCCACGCACGCCGCTGATCTGCCACACGCCCGTAATACCAGGCTTGGCCACCAGGCGCTGGCGTTCAAGCGAGGAATAGGTGCTGACGATAAACTCCATCTCGGGCCGAGGCCCCACCAGGCTCATGTCACCGCGAAAAACGTTGAACAGCTGCGGCAGCTCGTCCAGGCTGGTGCGGCGCAACCACCGGCCCACCTTCGTGATCCGCGGATCGCTGGGATCGGCCGGCGTACGCGCATATTTTGGCGCGTCGACATGCATGCTGCGAAATTTGTAAAACGAAAACATGCGGCCGTTCAGGCCCACGCGCTTTTGCTTGAACAGCACGGGCCCCCGGGAATCCACTTTGATGGCAATGCCGATCAGCAGAACGATGGGTGACAGCAGCGTGATGAAAAGCGTGCTGAGCAAAAAATCCGCAATTCGTTTTCCGATCAGATACAGCTTGCTGGCGCGCGTGTCGCGGCGGCGAATCAGCGGAATACCGCCGATCTCGAAGCTTTCGACCCGCTGAATGAACTGCTCATAAGCGTTGGGCACGATGGCATACGCCAGCCCCTGCGCGACGCACAGCTCGACCAGCGCCTGGTTGCGCGCGAACTTGGCGCTGGGCAGGGCAATCAGCACCATTTCCACGCCGTGCTTGCGCGCTTGCTTTAAGACGTCCTCGCCCCCCAGAATCGGAACGCCCGTGCGCGGGCAGTTGCCGGTCCAACGAACGGGATGCCCTACCTTGTCGGCCGAATCATCCAAAAAACCCACCGGATATAGACCCAGCGACGGGCTGCTGTACAGCCGCTTGGCCAGATGCGTACCAATATTGCCGGCACCGAAGATGAACACACGAGTCTGCGACAAGCCGCGTTGATGAAAAACCACGTGCAACCTATAGAAAATCTGGCGCTGAAAATACAGCAGCACCGGCGTGCAGGTGAGCGCCATCGTGAAGGTGACACGGGAAAATGAGGTGGACCGGACGTAGAACATCGCGCTCAGCACCACCGCAGCTCCATACATGCCGACGTAAAAAATTCCGCGCATCTCTTTGACGTTCAATAAACTGATCTCGCGCCGATACAGCCCTTCCTTGTCCATCAAAAAGCAGTACAGCACGCTGGCCGACGCCGCGATGGCCACGAATTCCGGTAGCGTCTGTGGCGACCATCCATGCAGTGGGCCGACGTAAATCCAGTAGCTCAACATATAGGTGGCCAGAATGGTCAGGAAATCGAACGCCACCTGGGTCGCTGTAATCAGGCGACCAAAATAAAGACGCCAGAACGAAGTGTTCTTTTTGATTTCGATGGGAACGGTTGTGGTGCTGGTCACGCGCCTTGGATCTTACAATGCCGGACTTCAAAAGTTCAATATTGAATATTACCTGAAATCGGGGCCTAATTGGTCCTATGAATATTCCAAGCAAGCTTGCCATTATTGGCGTCGGGTACGTTGGGTTGCCGCTAGCCGTTTGTTTCTCAAAGGAAATGGACGTTATCGCTTTTGACATCAGCGATCGGCGCGTCAAGGAACTCAAGGCAGGCCATGACCGCACCAACGAGGTGGAGTCGCCCGAGCTCTCCAACCCTCGCCTGTCCTTCACCAGCAACCGCGATGACTTGAAAGGCGTCCCCTTCTACATCGTTACGGTTCCCACCCCCGTGGACAAGTTCAACATTCCCGACATGAGCCCCTTGATTTCGGCCTGCGAAGTGCTGGCCCCGGTCATGAGCAAAGGCGCGGTAATCGTATTCGAATCGACCGTTTATCCAGGCCTCACCGAGGACGTGCTGGCGCCGAAACTCGAAGGCCTGACGGGCATGCGGTACAACAAAGACTTTTACTTCGGCTATAGCCCGGAACGCGTGAACCCGGGCGACAAGGAACACACGATTCCAAAGATCAAGAAAATCGTCTCGGGCTCAACCCCCGAGGTGCTTGATCTGGTAGCCACGGTTTACGGCAAAATTGTCAAGGCCGGCATTCACCGCGCGCGCAACATCGCCACGGCTGAAGCAGCCAAAGTCATCGAGAACATTCAACGCGACGTGAACATTGGCCTGATCAACGAGCTGGCCGTGCTGTTCGAGCGGCTGGGCCTGGACATCTACGACGTGCTCGAGGCCTCGGGCACGAAATGGAATTTTCTGCCTTTTCGCCCGGGCCTGGTGGGTGGCCACTGCATTGGCGTCGACCCGTTCTACCTGACCCATAAAGCCAACGAGGTCGGCTTTCACACCGAGATGATTCTGGCTGGCCGTCGCGTCAATGACCACATGGCCAACTTTTTTGCCGAAAAATGCATGCGCGAGATGATCAAACGCAAAATCTCGCCCATCGGCGCCGACGTGCTGCTTCTGGGTTTTACCTTCAAGGAAAACTGCCCCGACGTGCGCAACACGAAGATCAATGACCTGCACCGCGAGCTCAAAAGATACGGTCTTAAGATAGATGCCGTTGATCCGGTGGCCGACCGCGACGGCGCGCACCACGAGTATGGCGTCGAGCTGCTTGAGAAAATTCCTGACGGCAAAAAATACGACGCAATCGTTTTTGCGGTGGCGCACAAAGAGCTTGCCGCGATGGCCACCAAGGGTCTTGAAGACAAGCTCAAGCCGGCGGCGTTCATTCTCGACATCAAAGGACTGCTAAAGACGGGCCCTAGCGTTATC
>JACQAW010000258.1 GCA_016194725.1 Deltaproteobacteria bacterium | reverse complement strand
TCAGCTTGGCCTGCCGCAGCACACGACGCCACACACGCTGCGACACTCCTTTGCGACACATTTATTGTCGAATGGCGCGAATCTACGGGCGATTCAGGAACTGCTGGGCCATGCCAGCCTGTCCAGCACCCAACGTTACACTCATCTTGACCAGAAAATGCTGTGCGAAGAGTACGATCGCTCGCATCCGTTGGCGAAACGTTCGAAATAAGTTAAAGCCGGAGAATGAAAACTCTCCACGTGGTCTTGCTTCTGGGACTGGGATTTGGCCTTGTTGCTCAAGCTGACGCGTTGACGTCAAGCGCCGAACAAAAAGGATTCATCGAGGCCCTTTCAGGTGTCACGCAGCTGGGAGTGGGTGGACTTCCGAATGTACTGAGCCAGCGCTTCAGCGATAGTCCCGAGATTCAAACCACAGCCCAATATCTCAAGGCGAAGTACGACGAGCTGGGCATTCAAGCGGGTATCGCGGATTACGATCCCATGGACGCGTTTCCGTATTATTTCCAGAACACAGACAAGACCTATCGTTCGTATTTCGTACATATGATGCCAATGCTGCGCTTGGATTTTGACGGATTATGCGGGGGCACTTTGCCCAATGACAAGCTTGACGCGGTTTTAAAGCGAATCAAACGAGTAGGTCTCGAAAAAACCGCGTTCTGCGCGGTAGCGCCGGGTGACCGCGTGGAGACCTACATTTCCACGACGATCAATCATTCGACCAGCATCACTAAGAAGTTGCTGGCCGAGCGTACTCAGACCACCTGGCCAAATGTCCTGGCCTACCTTGCGACCGGCGAAAACGGGGGCGAGGTGTTTGAGCGCCCGGTTTGCGTCATCGGCGCGCACATGGATAGTGTGGCGCGCGAGGGGGGTGGTCGCGGACCAATAATTTCGCCTGCTACATTGGCGCCTGGAGCCGACGACAATGGCAGCGGCACGGCCGCGGTTCTGACCCTTGCTCGTGGCCTTCGGGATTGGCTGGCCCAGGCCAAGCCGCAGAACATCAAGTGCGATATCATCTTCGCCCATTTTTCAGGCGAAGAGGAAGGCCTGATCGGCAGCATCGCGTTCGCGCGGCTGATGATGAAGCGCCCCATTCTTTGGATGGTGAATTTCGACATGATTGCTTACAACGGTTCTCCCGAGCGGCACGAACCCATACTTAACGTTGGTTATGACAAAACCTTTGGGCGTGATACCGCGGATTATTTCGCGGGCAGCGCGGATAAGGTAACGGCGCTGATCATTGAGCGGGAAACCTTTATTTACAGCAGTGATCAGATCGCTTTCTGGGATATCGGTGTTCCTGGAGTTTCAATCAGCGAGCAGGCCTGCTCGAACGCCAAATGCGATTCGCCCTTCAAGTTTTTTAATCCGAACCTGCACACGCCCGGCGATGTTGCCGGCATTCTCGACTACGAATATGCCGCAAATATCATCGACCATTCCTTTGGTGGATTGAAGCGGCTGCTTACCGGCACACGGAATTGAAAACCTGCGCCCAAAGACGCGCTCCCAGTGCCAGCTGGTTCATCGCCAGCTCACCAGTATGTTGCCACAGTAGTTTTTTGTCAAAGCGGGGCTCAGGTTGCCTCTTTGATTTGTGACGTCGCGACTGATGAGGCATGCCCATGGCAGGGTTAGCGGAGGCAAAAAGCCGTGCTACTTTAAGACTGCTTTGTTCAGCCGTATCGAATATCAGCTCGCGCAGTGGAATAGTTTGCCAGATTTCAGGGATTTTTTCTGCGGCCAGCCGTGATTTGATGCCTGAGCGGGTTTCTGTTTCGAAGCGGTTCAACATCTTGCTCTCAAACTGCGCGTGCAGATCGGGAAGGCCCGCCTCGTCTCCGTCATAATCGTGATGCAGGTGCAGGGGTTGGGTCAGATCGCCTACATAATGAACCAATCCATAAAGTATCTCTGAGAGCTTGTCCCAGTTTCCAGCCTTGCGTTGCCTTGCTGCCTCATCCAAAAAATCAATAACGTGATAGATCAGGCGGCCCTGTTTTGTGTCCTGAGGACTGGTTCTTCTGCGCCAGTCATTGGGCTGACGATCGATGTGAAAAAAATGCATCTCCGCTTCGTGCGGATGCATGAAACGTTGCTGTCGCCAGATTTTGTCGGGGTCGCTGGCATGGGCGACCAGCAGCGCCGAGGTAGTGTGGCAGTTCGCAAGGGCTTTGGCATCGGCCAGCGGCGTACCGTATTCGGCAACAAGGCGATGCCCCAGCTCGCCCCAGCCAAAGGCAGCTGGAGTTATCCACAGGCTTATAAACATGGCGATAAGAAGAGGGCGCATTAGCGTTTTTTTGATATCCACAAAGAGAGTATAATCGCGGCTTTTTCGGCAAATCGCCTATCCGTCACTGCTTTGTCCGCGATTGATTCTCTGAGACGTGAAATTTTGAGTTTTTCGGTGGGTAGATCAACCACTTTTTTCGATGGTGCATTTCCGGCAGCGCATTCCGCACAGTCTTTGTGAAAGACCGGGTGCCCGCAGGACGGTTTTTTTATGCCGTCCTGCGGTACCGGATTACCTTTTTTTCGTGGTTGTGGAGAAAAAGGCATTTTCCCTACACTGAAACTTTTAGGCAGCTCTCGGCGTTTTCTTGCCGAGGCGCTTGTTGACTTCTTCTTCCGATACTTGGGTTACCAGGCAATCATCTTCGACGACGCTGAACGCGTACCATTTGTCGTAGATGCGCTGAAAAAGCACGTCGGCTTCGAATTCAAGGTTCTTCGCTTCCGCGCCAGTGCCCATAGTCGTGTTACCGTTCTTGGTGATTTTGCTGTTTCCCATGTATTCCCTCCTGGAATTAGAAAGCATTGCTGCAACACCTGACTCTTCGGCCCGTGTCCGGGGAACTACAGTGGGAAAATATTGCCTGGGAAAACTGCGCGCGGTTTGCATCGGTGAGCCCTCTTTAGGTGGTAAATATTCCTGCATTACTGGTGAGTGAGGAGCAATCCACGTGCCATGAAATCGTCCTGGAAACCAGCCACCCCGGATGGCCGCAGAGCTGAAAATACTCCGGTCCGAAATGTCCGGTATTCCGAACATGTCAGGTAATTGTTACAAATTTTCGTAAACGGATACAGAATAGGAGCATGATATCCACGGCGTGTATCGGGTACGGACCTTGCTCCAGGCAAACAAGGAGTATTCATGATTGAACGCAAAAAAAGAGTCCTGATTGTCGACGACGACCGGGCCATTCATCTCGCAACCAAGTATGTTTTACGAGGCAAGTATGATTGCCTGAGCGCATATAACGGCGACGAGGCGATGATCGTGGCCCAGAGCCAGCCGGTCGATGTCATCCTGCTTGATATTCACATGCGGCATGAGGGCGAAGGGCTGGCTTATGTGCCCCGGCTGCGTGAAATAGATTCCGACCTCGATATCATTATTGTCAGCGCGAATACGGAAATAGACTTGGCCAGCCGGGCCATGAAGGCAGGCTCAAGCGCTTATCTGCTGAAGG
Organism: Deltaproteobacteria bacterium; assembly: GCA_016194725.1. GTDB lineage: Bacteria > Bdellovibrionota > UBA1018 > UBA1018 > UBA923 > JACQAX01. The sequence goes on along the minus strand of JACQAW010000258.1, from coordinate 4,957 downwards.
AACATTCTGCGGATCAGTTGATCATCACGATCGAGTCCGTACTGAGCAAACGCGAGGTGGTGCGCGAAAACCAGCATTACGTTCGCGACCGGTCCCGCGTGCTTGAGAAGAACAAAATTATCGGAAATTCTCCAGCGATATCGCAACTCATGCGCGATATTGAAAAGGTTCGTCGTTCGCGGGCAAACGTGGTGATTCTTGGTGACACCGGCAGTGGCAAGGAGCTGGTCGCGCGCCACATTGGTGCCATTGGCGGGCATCCCTTCGTGGCCGTCGACAGTGCGACGATCATGAGTTCGATGGCTGAAAGCATTTTGTTCGGCCACGAGAAGGGAGCGTTTACGGGTGCCCAGGGTCAGACCAAAGGGCTTTTTGAAGAGGCACACGGCGGCACTATATATTTCGACGAAATAGCCAATATGCCGCTCGAAATTCAGGCCAAACTTTTACGGGTCATAGAAGAAAAAGAAGTCACGCGCCTGGGTTCGACTAAAACCATTCCGCTCGATTTTCGCGTCATTTGCGCGACGAACAAGGATTTGGAAACACAGATTACCGAAGGTAAATTCAAGGACGACCTCTACCAGCGTCTGTCGGTCATTACACTCCGCATACCACCGTTGCGCGAACGGAGCGAGGATATTCCGGCGTTGATTTCGCACTTCTTCGGTCGGTTTCGTTACGAGAATTCGGCGCGACAGTTGAGCGACGGCGCCATGGAAATGCTTACGCGATATAGCTGGCCTGGCAATATTCGCGAACTTTCGAACCTGGTTGCAAACCTTTGTACGATGGTAGTCGATCGAGAGATCGTGGAAGTTGAGGATCTACCGGCAAAAATTCGCGACCACGTATACCGGGGCAAAGAGGAAAGCGTTCCGCTCGAGGCCTTCAATGAGGCCGACATGGATTTCTATAAATACATGCATGCGCTCGAAGGCAAGGTGCTGCGCGATCTCTACAAAGCGCATGGCGGTAATATTTCTCAAATGAGCAAAAGCCTTCGTGTCAGCCGCAGTCATCTTTACTCCAAACTAAACGCGCACGGAATCCAGTAGCCGTCCGGAATTCCATCTGCATTCCTCGGATCCGGACAGAGGCATATTCACTTTGCGCGGTATTACCCATGAATATTCCTGGCACATCGGTTGCAATCGGCAAGCATCGGGGAAAAATTGGGGGAATTTAATGTTTGAATCACACGGTTGTAATCTGAGTCCGCACGTCTTGGCTGTTCTGAAAGCATCGAATCGAATGGATTCGACACTACTGATTACCGGAAGCACTGGTACCGGAAAATCACATCTTGCCCAGGCTGTACATCGAGCCTCGCCGAAAAGGGGGGCTGGTCGTTGGCACAAGGTGAACTTGGCTACTTTGAGCGACAACCTTATCGAGTCTGAGCTTTTTGGCCACGAACGAGGCGCGTTTACCGGCGCCGATTGTCGTCGCGTGGGCCGTCTGGAAACCTGTAATGACGGTACAGTATTCCTGGACGAAATTGGCGAGCTTTCACTACGGCTACAGGCCAAGTTGCTGGACTTTATCCAATATAAAAAAATATCGCCGGTGGGCTCGAATCGAGAGATCGAGCTTGACGTCAGAATCATTGCCGCGACAAATCGGAATCTGGAAGCCGCGGTGAAAGCCGGTGAGTTCCGGGCCGATTTGTTTCACCGGTTGAATGTTTTCCACGTGCGCCTGCCCGATCTGTCGCTCAATTCACGTGCTGTGAGCCAATTTGCGCGTGACTTTCTGGTCGAGCGGGCGACGGCAACCGGGAAAAAAATTACGGGCGTGTCCAAAGACGTCGATCAGCTTTTTCGCCATTACCCTTGGCCAGGCAATATTCGTGAGCTTGAAAACATCATCGAGTTCGCCGCCGCAATGGAAAGCGGCGAGGTGATTCGGCTTCAGGCGCTGCCCGGCCATATTCAGGATTACGCGCGGGACAATCTTAAGCTGTGTACGGAAGGGGCTGATACGGCGGAGGAGCCACCCGAGGCAGGGCCGGTAACGTCTGACACAGTTCGAGTGTCTACGCCATATGCCACGAGCGCGGTTGGATTTCTCGAGCTGCCCATGACCATGAGCTTTCATGAGTCCAAGGAGGTATTCGAGAAAGCATTTATCGAACAAGCCTTGCGCCTTTGCAGTGGACAAATTAACCTGACAAGCCGTCGAATCGGGCTGAATAAAGTTTCGCTGTCCGACAAGATTCGCCGTTTTGGAATTGATTGGCGAAAAATTCGCTACGACTCTCTGGGACCAAACCTCAGTACAGCGACTTGAGTACTTCTTCGGCCGAAATGTCGGTCATGCAGTGCTGAAAATACTCACCTTCGAACCGACATGGCTGAAAAGTTCCGTCGTTGCCGTAGCAGGGAGAGCAGGGGCGTGCCTTGTAATGCAGCCGCGCACCTGCGTGTCCGCTTGAAACGGGAGCCCAGATGCGAGGGTCCGTGGGCCCAAACAAAGTGATGATTTTTTGGTGCCTGGCGGTCATTACAGCTGCTGCGATATGTGCGAGACCTGAGTCGATGCTGATAAAGGCATCGAGGGCGGCTATTGCGACTGGAACCTGCTCGAGCGAGATTTTTCCGACGAGGTTTTCGACACGGTCTGGCAAGGTAACGGCTGCTAAAACTGTTTCAGCGATATCGGTATCGTCTGGCCCGCCGAATAAAACTATTTTTGACTGAGTTTTCTCGACCAGCAATCGGGTCAACTCCGGAAAGCGGGGCCAACGTTTTTCGGCGAAATCGACTTTCTGGTTACGTGCGCCACCAACGAGTACGCCAATTCGTCCGCTGGGAGCTTTTTGGAAAGGTTGGCTTACACGCAGATCGCGTTCGGGAAGGTGAAGATTTCGTGCAAGCGAAGCGAAAAGACGTGTGTAAGCTGTAAGTTCGGGTAGCGGCTCGCGCGTTACCGAAGTCAGTGGACCGCGAAAGACCGGCCGCAGCAAGGCTTTATAACGCCAATCACGATGCAGAAGCACGACGTGATCAGGCCGCAAAAATGCCACTTTTTTTAAAAGTCCATGCGGGCATCGAAACGGCTTTGAAAATCGTTCAGTGCACGGCAGGCCACGGCGACGTCCCCTATCGCCGCGAGCTTTACCAGCACTACTTTTGAGCGCATGTGATGACTGTATCCCAGAGCGAGCACGTATGGTAGAGCTACGAGTTATGAGCGGAAATTGTTACGAAAAAAAGCACGTTCTCATTACGGGGGGCGCGGGATTCCTTGGTAGCAATCTGGCGCATGCCTTGCGTGCCCAAAATGCCACCGTCACCGTCGTGGATAATTTTCATCCGGACTACGGCGGCAATGAGTTCAATTTTACGGGTCTGATGGGCTCCACTGGTTTCAATCTGGAGAAGGGCAACGTCACGAATCAGAAGTTGGTGTGCGAGCTGGCGGCAGAAGTTGATTTTGTCTTCCACCTTGCCGCGCAATGTTCCCATGTCGATAGTATGTCAAACCCTCTTTTGGATCTGGATTTCAACTGCAGGGGCACACTGGCGGTATTGGAAGCCGTGCGGCTGTCGCCACGCAAGCCGGTCTATGTTTATGCGGGCACTCGCGCGATTATTGGCGCGCCCTTGCAGCTTCCGGCAACTGAATCGACTCTTCCTAATCCAGTGGATATTTATGGCGTAAACAAGCTGGCGGCTGAGCACTATGGCTCGGTATACGCGCGTGTGTATCGCGTGCCCGTGGTTTCGCTTCGAATTACGAATTGTTTCGGGCCGCGGCATCAGATGAAAAGCGGAAAGTATGGAATTTTGAACTGGTTTGTAAGCCTGGCCCTCCAGGGAAAACCCATAAAGGTATTCGGTACCGGTGAGCAGTTGCGGGATTACCTTTTTGTGGACGACGCCATCGAAGCCTTTTTAAAGGCGGGCAGGTTTGGGCTGCAGCTCAAGGGCCAGGAAGTAACGTGTCCCAAGGCGCAGTTGGCAGGAACCAAAAATCCGTTTGCGGTATTCAACGTGGGCTCGGGCAAGGGCATTCCCTTTGTCAGTATTGCGCAAAAAATAGCGGAAAAAGCCGGTTCGAAGCTCGAACAGGTAGCATGGCCGGCCGATCGCGAATCGATCGAAACCGGTGATTTTATTTCCGACGGGACAACCACGCAGGCTGGCCTGGGGTGGTGCGCTTCGACAAGTCTCGACCAAGGGCTCGAAAAAACTTTTGCGTTCTATCGCGAGCATCTCAAAAAGTATCTTTGATGAAGAAGGCGAGCGAGGCGCGGGTCCTCACAGCAGTCGGGTCGCGACATGATCAACGGTGCAGCGTGGGTACCTTTGCCAGGGCAGAAGCACAATCGCTGAAAAAGTTTTATGCGAGCTCGGACTTGCTGGAGCCAACGGCCGATGGAATTTACCCTCAATGCGGGTCGATTGCCAGGCCGGACCTGATACTCTTTCATGCGCCGTCTCTGTACGATCGCAGACGCCCGTGGAACGCGCTGTTGAGCGCGGGTAATCTGCGAAAGAACTTTCAAAAGGCAAAATTTGTGGTGGTGGTTCACGAGTATTCAGAGGCGCCGAGGCACTGGCAGCTTCGGGTGATTGCACTGCTGCGGCTGGCCTGCGCCGTTATCGTTCACAGCGATGCGGATCGTGAGGCCCTTGGGCGCTGGCATCGCTGGGTGGTAAAGGCGCCACTCAGTCCGTGCCTGTTCGTTCCGGAGTTCTTTGGCGGCGAGGCTGCCGAGCGGCGTGCCGCACTGTTGCCCGAGTTGCTGGGCAAGGCGCGTGCGGCGTTGCCTAAAGAGACAGATTTGAAAACCGGTGAAAAGCTTGTCTTGCATCCGGGGCTGCTGGTGCCTGGAAAAGGCGTAAATTTTTTAGGACGCCTGGAGCCGTATTTGGCTGGAAAAGCGAGACTCGTGGTCATGGGCGGGTTGGGGCCTAAGGAGCGGGACAAAATATATGCAAGGCGGACC
>JACQAW010000257.1 GCA_016194725.1 Deltaproteobacteria bacterium | reverse complement strand
GTGCGCAATGACCTCATCGACCTCCTGGCTTACACTCAAAGCGGTATCGGGTCGGGTTGCGTGTATCGAGCAGCCGGCAGCGGCGGCTAGCAGAACGGCGGCGGCGAAGAGATTCGTGGTTTTCATCGTATGAAGCTTATCGGCCAGCGGACGCCGGCTCTATGCTTGGAAAAAATTGCCTACCTAACGAAGGCGCATGGGTGGGGGCAGCAGACTGAAGACCGAAGACGCAGAGACTCAGACACAGCAACAGGTTCAGTTCAGATCTTCAGTATAGAATGGGGATTGTAAGGCCACGTCTCTGAGGCCTTCTGCCGTGTCTCCAGTCTGTATCTGCGATCTGATTGGTTACCCGTCAAAACTGACGAAGATAGCTGGTTCCGCACATGGAGCAGTTGTGTGGAATCCAGGGCGTGCGCAGCTCAAAGCCCAGAACCTGCTTGAGCAGCACCGGCTTTTCGCAAACCAGGCAACGCTGGCGCTTGAGATACCACACGGCCAGAATGATGCCGGCGCCCCAAGGCAGGCCCAGGTAGCGGTTATAGTGCGCCGTAGCGATGCCGCCCGCGATGACCCAAAGATGCGCCACGACGGCCACGAGATAGATTCGGCGGCGAACGTTCAAGCCAAGAGTTTCCACTGTCTCAATAATAGCATGTTCACCACACTTTGCATCGCTCAGAGGCATTCATGCGGCTGCCCACGGCGCAGCCAAACGCCGCCGCGAATTCCGGCAGGTTGGCCAGCGGCAGATTCACGCGCAGGCGTGGCGGGGAATGCACGTCGACGGTGACGAGCATCCGTTCCAGCTCAGGCTTTGTTTTGGTGCACCAGCTTTGGGCAAAGTGGAGAAAAAAATCGCGCTCCTGAGGCTGGGTATCCGTGGTACCCGCTCCTTGCGAGCTGCGCCACGCGCTCAAGGCGGTTTTAATGCCACCCAGGTCGGCGATGTTTTCGCCGTTGGTGAGCTTGCCGTTGACGTGCAGGCCTTGCGGGAGCGGGTAGGCCGCATACTGCCGCACGACGCATTGGGTCCGGCTGTCGAACGCGCGCGTATCCAGTTCGGACCACCAGTCCCTTAATTTTCCATCCGCGTCGAACTTGCGCCCTTCATCGTCGAATCCGTGCGTCAGCTCGTGCCCCATGACCATGCCGATGCCGCTGTAGTTGTCGAAGCTGGCGGCCCGGCTGTCGAAGAACGGAGTTTGAAAAATACCCGCGGGAAACACCATCTCGTTCATCGAGGCGTCGTAATAGGCGTTCACCGCCGTGGGCGCCATTTCCCATTCCGCGCGGTCCACCGCCTTGCCTATTTTATTCAGCTCGTAGCGCGAGTTGAAGACGTTGGCGGCCAGCTGATTTCCCAGATACGACTGTCGGTCAATCGCAAGCCCATCGTAGCTGCGCCAGTGGTCGGGATAACCCACCTTGTTGAAGATGCGGGCAAGTTTTTTTCGGGCTTCGGCTTTCGTGGGCGAGTCCATCCAGTCCGCCTGCTCGATGGATTGGGCAAAGGCCTTTTCGACATTGCGAATCATCTCGCGCGAAAGCGCCTTGCTGTTTTCGGCATACTTGACCTGCACGAAAGAGCGCGCGAGCGCGAAACCCAGCGCGCCCTCGGTGGCTCCCACGCAGCGCTTCCACCGGGGCTTCAGGCGCCGCTGCCCCGAGAGCGCCTTTGATGAGAACCGAAACTGCTCGTCCACGAACCGCTTGCCCAGCGTTGGGGTGGACGCCGCCAGCAGTTGCCAGCGCAGGTAGGTGCGCAGGTCCACGAGCGAGGTGTCATTGAGTAAAGTATTCAGGCCGGAAAAAAAAGCGGGCGTCTTGACGTCCAGGGCCTGAATGGCGGAGTACCCCAGGGAGTCAAAATACTCCTGCCAGCTGAACTCGGGCGCGCGTTTCTGCAGGCCGGCTTTTTCCAGGCGGTGATAAACCTTTACCGGATCGCGGCGCTCGACTCGCGGCAACGACGCCTGCGCAAGCCTGGTTTCGATATTCAGGACGGCGTCGGCCGAGCTTTGGGGGGCGCGTTTGTCGCCAGCCCACAACGTGAACATGGTCTTGATATAATCGCGGTAAAGGCGGCGCACCTGGATCATGTTCGGGTCCGATGAAAGATAGTAGTCACGGTCGGGAAGACCCAGGCCGTCCTGATCCACCGCTGCGATCATCTGCTCGGGGTTTTTCAAATCCTGCTCGGGGCCCAGCGAAAAAAAAGCACTGGTCCCGGCCAGGTGCAGCTGAGCCAGCAGCGGCGCCAGGCCGTGTTTGTCGGCCATTGCGCCCAGGTCACGGGACCAGGCGTTAAGCGTGGCCAGCGATGCGGTTTCGGCCTTGGCTTCGTCCATGCATACCGCGTAAAAATCGCCCAGCTTTTCGCGGAAAGGATTTTCGGGCGCGGGAATGCCCATGGAATACCCACTCAGCACCCCGTTGAGGAATTCCAGGTTTCGTTCGTCGATCTCGCCAAAGCCGCGCGACCATTGCGGGCGATCATCTGGAATTTCGGTGCGGGCCAGCCAGCCGCCACAGGCATACTGATAAAAGTCAGTGCAGGGATCGGCCGACCGGTCCAGGATTCCGTTGTCCACCGCGCTGGGCGCGCGGCTTTGCCGCATGATCGCGCGCTGCTGCAGCACGGCCACCACTCCCAAAACGGGCAGCAGCAAAACCAATGCCGCAATTCCGGGGCTCTTACACTGGTTCATGGGCTAACCACCAGCAACTCGCATTCCTGAAAGGCCTGGCAACAATTATTTAATCCATTGGTTTTTCCTATGACAGCGATGCTGGGGACTCATTCGCCTTTATGGTTCGCCGCCCTTAACCTGTGTGGGTAGTGAACAACTCAAACCACGCATCGAAAGGGACAAGACATGCTGAAAAACATCCTGAACTATTTTTTCTCCTCCACCGAGCTCGACCGCCACGGTCTTGCAAAGACCGTGGGATCCGATGAGATGACTTGCGGAACCGCAATCCCTCCGAAGTACAGGTGGTAGTATGAACGGACTGCTTCGCCATGTGGATCCCGCTACCGGCCCGATTACCGGCGTTGAATCCTCGATTCAGCCCGGCGTCTTCAAGCCACTGTACTGGTATTCGCAGGCGAAGCTGTCCGACTCCGTTCAGGAGTCGTTCGGAAATCGCTTTCCGGTGCCGGTGACGGGCACCGGCTGGTCGCGCGACAAACAGAAAAGCCAGAACGAGGCCATCGCCGACGCACTGGCAAGGCTGGCCCACAATATGTACCGTGAGCACCCGACGCTGGGCGGGCTGAAGCTGGACCCGGGGCTTACCGGATTCGTGGCCGGCCCCGTCGATGGGCAGGCCGGCAGGCGGGGCCTGGTGCGGCGTGCATTGCATTCGGCGGCCGCGCGCTGGGCGCTGGCGCAGGTGCACCTCGATTACTCGCTGGTTTTCGAAGAGCCGTCGACGAGCCCTTATCCCGCGCTCAAAAAACTTTTCAGCGGACAGGCCGGACGTCTGCGTTTTTTTCATGCGATACTCGCGCTGCCTGGTTTGGACGTGCTGCCGCGCGAACACGTTTCGTTTGTCATCGCGATCTTCGAGCTGGGTAGTGAAGGAATCATTCCCGGCGCCGCTTGCGGCTCGACGCTGGGCGAAGCTGTCGAGAGCGCCGCGCTCGAAGCTTACAATAATCTGCGCCGCTTCGAGCGCACGCGCTCGGGCAAGGAGCAGCTGCTCGATCGCCTCTGGCAACAGCGGCTGTGGCGCTGGGCCACGGACCGCTCGGTGGCCCAGCGGCAGGTGCGCCGGCTGGCCACGGGCGGCGCGGATCATTTTTGGGAAAGGGCGCCACTGGTGCAGTACGCGGCAGCCTTGCCCGGGCCCTGGCGGCCCGAGGCCGAAGTCTATCGCGTGGTGCTACGCGACTCACCGCCCATTGATACGGGTGGCCTGGACCGCTTCGTATGGTTAGCGGCGCCGTTGACCGCTCAGCTTCCAATGAGCGGCAGGCGCCTGGCGCCGTTGACCGCTCAGCTTCCAATGAGGTATGGCGCGAGCTTTATGCGTACGCGTGGCCGCGCCTGGCGGGCCTTGCCTGCCAGGCGCATCTGGAAGGAATGGCTCGGCTCGAGTACGGCAAAAGTCAGCAACCTCAACTCGAGCGCGTGCAGCAGTCGGTACGGGAATGGACCGGCTGGGAGCTGGTGCGCGCGCATGGCGAGGTGCCGGCGCCGAAATTTTTTGAGCTCCTGTCGCGACGGGAATTCCCGCTCGTTTTCGAGCTGCGGCCCCTGGAGCAGATTTATGCATCAGTGCAACCCGATCTCTGGCATGAGCTGCTGGGCCACGCACCCTTGCTGCTCAACCGCGAAATCGCGGCGCTGTACGAATGGTTCGGACGCGCTGGCGTGGCAGCGCACATGCAAAGCGCAACAGCTTTCGAGGAGATCTGTAAATTGTATTGGTTTACAGCGGAATACGGACTGGTCCGCCAGGGCTGGAAGACCAAAATCATGGGGGCGGGACTGCTGGCCTCGCCCCTGGGGCCCGACAGCGTCAGGCATCGCAAGGTGAAGATCAGACGGTTCACAATTCGTCGTGTACTGGTGGCGAGCTATAATCCCTATCAATATCAAGGTCTTTTATTCAGGGTCGCTTCCATCTCGTCGCTTCACCGGCAGCTTCGGGCGGCCTACGACAAGCGCCTCGGGCTTTCACAAATGTGAAGTCTGGATTTGCTAAGTTAACGCAGTGCATATATAGTTGCGCATCATGCACCGGCTTCTTTTAATAGCAGCAGCGTTCGTGAGTCTGACCGTGTCGGCCTTTGCCGACACGGACAACTCCGGAATCGTCTTTGGCGCCACGGTGGGCGGGTACACTGAAATCAACTCGGCCGATACCTCGGCTCCGGCTCCGGGCCGTGTGTTCGTGTCGATCGAGACCATTCTGCGCGACGGAAAACGCAAGCTCGACTATGCTTGGATTACCGGCAAAATGGGTTTCAGTGCGACGGGGGACGGCGTCCTGCTGCCGACCGTCGAGGTCAGCATCGTGCCCGTCGTGATTCACGACCCCGACCTGATTGGCGACTGCTTTGATAGCCAGACTGACGAAAAAATCAAATGCCCTTTTTCTTTGAGCATCCGCGTAGCACCGACTGAATTCCATCGCCAGGTCGCGTTTGGCGAGCTGGGCTCGGTTACGATTCACGCCATTGGCGCACAAGGCGAGTGGAGCAGCGCGGACGGCAAGCGGCTGATCAAGGCCTTCGTCGATACCGCGGGCGTGCGTTACATGAGCCTGGCCGCGAACCCTTCATTTTTTGGCGTCGACCTGTTTTGCATCGGAGTGCAAAGCACATTTACCTGGAAGTATTTCAACGACAAGCTGGCCCTGTCGTGGTCACCGTTCATAGCCAAGGGCAGTGCGGGTTTTGGCATCAGCGGCGGCGAGCTCTTTGACGCACTGGTTTTCACGGGCGATCTGGTTACGCGATTGGAGGCGGCGCTGACCACCGCTTATGGTCGTTACGGAATCTTCGCCGAGGCCGGCGCGCAGGCCATGGTGATCGACCGCAACGACTCGGCTTTGCCCAATGACGTCCACGGCGCCTGGCTTGGCCGCTTCGGTCTTGAAATCAAATTTTAACACCTGCAAATTTATACTCCTGTTACACGTGGCTTTAAGTTGAAATGCCGGCAAATGCGCAGTTGAATCGGCGTTGCTCTTCATCTAGGCTTTGAGTCACCAATCCGATGACCCTTTCCGATATCAGCATTAGAAAACCAGTCTTCGCGTGGATGCTCATGGCCGGTCTTCTGGTCTTCGGCGCCATCTCCTATATGGGAATGGGCATCAGCCAGATGCCCGATGTAGATTTTCCGGTCATCACGATTGCTGTGGGTTGGGCCGGC
>JACQAW010000256.1 GCA_016194725.1 Deltaproteobacteria bacterium | reverse complement strand
GTGGCCACGGGCTTTGTCACTGGTCTCGGTGGCCTGGCCACGTTACCCATCACCCTGCCTGCCGACCTTTTCGCGAATTACTTCATTCAAGTGCGCATGATCGCGGCAATTGCCGTGATGTCGGGCCATGATTTGAAGTCCGACAAGGTTCGCAGCCTCGTTTATCTTTGCCTTTGCGGCAATGCCGCCGCGGATATTCTTAAAGACGTCGGCACCCAAGCCGGCAAACGCGCCGTCGAAGCTGCGGTGGCTCGTGCCACCGCGCGCGGTGCCGCCAATCTTGGAAAGGCAATTCCTTTGATCGGAGGCCTGGTCGGAGGCGCCGTTGACGGATTTACTTGCAATCTCGTGGGCACCACGGCCAAGAATGTTTTTCTGCGCAACAGGAACTATTAATCCTTCTTAATAGTTCCCGAATATTTGACTTACATCCCGGCAAGACAATGAAAGGAGAAGGAAACCCCTCGATTAAGCCACATCGCCTTTCTGACGATAAGCAGGGTGGAGCTAACTATGCGTAGAATACTACTGATCGAAGATTCTGCCGGTATTTATCCCATCGTCGCGGCTGCGCTGGGTAAGAACTACAGCGTGGCAAACGTCGAAACCCTCGCCGATGCCTGGACTCAGGTAAACGAAAACAGTTTTGACCTGATCCTGCTCGACGTGGGCCTGCCAGACGGCGACGGGTTCAAGTTTTTTGCGCGGCTACGCAGCACCTCGGCCACCGAAGCGGTTCCGGTGATTTTTCTTACGGCAAAAGCAGAGCTGGCTGACCGAATCCTGGGTTTTTCGCTTGGCGCCGAAGACTATATCGCCAAACCATTCGAACCTCTCGAGCTCCGTGCCCGAGTCGATGCCCGGCTGCGCAGCGCCCACGAAAGCGCCGAGCGCGCCGGTTCGTTTCGAAAGGAAAACCTTCGTTTCGATGTTCTGAGCCAGAAAGTTTTTATTTCCGAAAATTCCGTCGAGCATCAGGTGGACCTTACTCCCGCGGAGTTCAAGCTTTTGCATTTCTTCGCTCGGCACGAAGACCAGGTATTCAGCCGAGATCAGCTGCTTTCATCGGTGTGGCACAACGAAATTCACGTACACGACCGCACGGTTGACGTGCACGTTTCGAACCTGCGCAAGAAGCTCGAATCGGCTGCCTTTACGATCAAAGCGGTTTACGGCTCCGGATACCGATTCGAAAAAAAAACCTGCGTCAGCCGCGCAGCCTGAGCAATCATTTGCGGATCTTAATCATCGCTTCAACTTCGCCTGAACTCCTTGCTCCATACTTATGGCTGGGAGGTCTGAAACCCAAAGCAGTCGCGTTTACGGAGGTGTCTTATGGATAACGGCGGATTGATGATTTGGGATTTCATGGCCCAGTTCGAGAATGCCGTAAATATCGCCCCCACCCGCGTGCTGGTGCTTGAAGACGACCTTTGCCTGAAAACTGTCGTCACCGGGCTGTTCCGATCCATAGAACCAAACATCATCATCGACTCCTCCGCCAGCTCCGACCCGGTTCTTGCGGCTTTGAAAGCCGATCCTCGGGCATTGCACCAATATGACCTTATCTTCGCTGACATCTATCTGCAGGGCGCAAGCACGGGACTCGATCTTTGGCACTCGTGCCGTCTCCACTGCCCCAACGTTCATTTTCTGCTGACGTCCACACTGTCGATGGAGCAACTGAAACCAGCCGTCGGCGAGGAAGGATTACGACACACGCACTTTCTGCCGAAACCCTTTCCTCTTGAGGTTTGCCGCGCGACCCTCGAAAAGCTGCTGCGCTATTGACGTTCCGGCCAATGATACAGCCGGTAGAAAACCGGCTCGTTGCAGACGCCGGTACAGCCGGCTTTGGTATCCAGCGGCTGCACTGATACTGCGGCGGAATCCCGGAACCTGGTTTCCACGCTTGGCTTCTCAGCGGCCAAAGGCGCGGAAAATGCATTTTCCAAAGTGAAAAACGCCTGCACCAGGAAGCTAAGTAGTAGAAATAAACCCATCCACGACAAAAACTTATTAATGTTCATCATGCCTCTGATTGTCCAGCAGCATTGTTCACAAAAAATGTAGGGACCATTAAATGCTCCGAACATGAAGAAAGCTTAATGAATCGTTAAACGATGCCAAATTCATTTTAGGGATACTTGATTTCAGAGGAGTCAACCATATGCTGGCCAAAAGAAACCGCATCCTGGTGGCTGAAGACGATTTAGGATTGCAGACCGTGATGAAAAGGCTGTTGCACAGCATCGACGACAAGATCGCAATCGACTGGGTAAGCACGGCCGACCAGGCTTTCGTCACTATCGAAGACGCACGGTTGGGCAGGCCCGAGCGTTATGATCTCGTCATCGCCGATATTCACACGCCAGGCCGGCTTACCGGCCTTCAGCTTTGGTTCTACTGTCACGAACGGCATCCCAGGCTCAACTTCCTGATTACCTCGAGCATGCCGGTCGAGATCTACCTCAGCTCGTTCGAGCACCATGAGGTCGTACCGCGGTACCTTTCTAAACCGTTCTGCATCAATGAATGCGTCGGCATTTTACGAGCTGCTCTTCAGAGCAACAGCAAAGAAAACGAGGCCCACCATGCACACCCAAAATCCTGATCACCGCCGGCTCTTTAGCACCCGCAGGCTGCGGCCCAAGCGCGTATTGCTGCTTGAAGACGATGCCTATACCGAGGTGGTGCTTGGCCGCATCTTTCGTCGCATTCACAGCAGCATCGAGGTCACCTGGATAAAGTCAGTTGCCGAGGCCAAGGCGAAACTGCTGTGCCAGCAGTTCGATCTTATCATCGCCGACATCTATGTCGAAGGCACTGAAACCGGTTTGGATTTGTGGCATCTGTGCGAAAGGCAGCATGCCGATTTGCCTTTTATTTTCATTTCTGGTTTGCCCGTTCATGAATTTTTCAATGCAATCGGGCCGGCCAGCATCGCCCCGCCCTATCTGCCCAAACCGCTCAATATGGATGAATGCACCCAGCTGGTATCAACCGTATTGCTTGCCGAAAGCATTCGCCGACGTGTCGTCTGATGCCCATGTTTTCAGTCGACGATTCCGCGAGCCCGGGCCAGTGCAAGCGCCGCATCGTGCCCCATATCGTCTTCGCGCGGTATAGCGCCGGTTATCCGATGTACGATCCACTCCAGAACCCAGAAAAACCGCAGCGTGCCCAACGGTCCATTCAGCAGGCCGGACGTAATACAGTAGTCCGTCGTGAAAGGCTTTGTATGATGAATGGCATGGCGTCGGCTGGGTAAAATAAGGCGCGCCGTCTGTAATGCCCGTACTATGGGCGCCACTTCGTTTTGATGCGACCATTTGTGGATCTGGTTGGTAAAGCTGCCCCAGAAACACTGAAAGGCCAGGAACGACTCGATAAAGTAAGCCCCAGGCGACGATATTCGAAGGCAAACCGCAAAAAACAGGAAAGGCAGAGCGAACAGGCAGATATCACCGTTGGTTTCGATGAAGCCATGACGCGTAATCGATTTCGGGTCAACGTGATGCTCGCGAAAAGTACGAATCAGACTTTGGCCGATAAACGGCCATTCCACATTGCCCCAGCTGTCGGCAGCCCAGTGCAGAAAACCGGAAACAAAATCCGCGCCTAGAAATCCCAAGATACTTCCACCAACGAGAAGCAAAAAATCGCCGTGACTGAAGTTAACCGCCAATCGATAAAGTATTATCGTTTCCAGCGCCACATAACTGGTAATCGACAGAACTTCGACGCGGCGATGGCTGGCGGAGTATCCCGCCGCCAGGGCTTCTCGTTTTTGACTGAATTCTTCGTTTGCATTTTCCATAAGCAGTCCAAAATTGTACGCCGCCGCCGAAAAATCGATATTCCTTTCTCAAGTTCTGACTTCAGCAGTGGGTCGAAATTACCGCTCCAATAATTAATATTCATTAATATTATTAATATTATTGAACTTTTATACCCGTTTTGGTACAATTAGCGGGTATCGGAGGCTTTATGTATGCCGAAACACACAGTCCTAAAAAGATCCTGATCATCGAAGATGACGAATCGCTTGAGACCATCTTTGACCAGGCTATTCGCAACGTCGAACCCGACTGTCAGATTGACTGGGCAACCAGTGTTGAGGCCGCTCTTTTCAATATGAAAGTGGCTGCGTCTGTAAACGGCGGCAGCTACGACCTCATCATCGCCGATATTTTTCTTGAGGGCGACACCACC
The DNA here is from genome assembly GCA_016194725.1 of Deltaproteobacteria bacterium. GTDB lineage: Bacteria > Bdellovibrionota > UBA1018 > UBA1018 > UBA923 > JACQAX01. The sequence continues at coordinate 7,689 of JACQAW010000256.1, read as the reverse complement.
GGAATCGACTTCTGGCAAAGCTGCCAGTTTCTCTACCCGGATACACCGGTCATCGTCACCTCTTCCATTGGCATTGACGAGTTTTTCAGAATCATCGGTCGAAGTGCGATTTCGCCACCCTTCCTGCCAAAGCCAATACGTCTGGGCGAGTGCCGACAGCTGCTCAAGACCCTCTTGAAATATAGTGCCGACTCACGGTTGCGCCACGCGGCCTGAACCTTCTATTTCATAGGAAAGGACGCGCGTTATGGATTACCTGCGCCAGATATTCAGCAATGAGGGTTTCATGCCCCACGGGCATTGCTACCTGTGGAATGGCCCCCTGGTGTGGACCATGGCGATATCAGACGTACTCATCGGCCTGGCGTATTTCGCAATCTCGCTTTCGCTGTATACGTTGGTGCGAAAAATCAAACTCCCGTTTTCCGGAATATTTCTGGCCTTCGGCCTATTCATTGCGGCCTGCGGTGCCACTCACTTCATGGAAGTGCTCAATCTTTGGAACCCATATTACTGGCCGGCTGCGCTGCTGAAAGTAATTACGGCGGTAGCCTCGGTGACCACCGCCGCGTTAATGGTTCCCCTCAGGCCTAAAGTAACCAAACTCGCCCAAACCGAAGCCACGCTCCAAAAAGTGGAGGAAGGGTTTCACCTGCTCACCAGCGAGCTTGAGCAGCGAGTTCAGGAGCGCACTCTTCAATACGAGGAACTGATCAATACGATCGATGGAATTGTCTGGGAAACCCCCATCGGTCACTCGCCTTACAGCCTGGTCAGCCGCCAGGCCGAAAAGCTTTTTGGTTATCCCCTGGACCGATGGCTCTTGGAGCCCCGCTTCTGGCAAGGCATTTTGCATCCCGATGACCGGCAGAAGCTGGCCGAAGCCTACACGGGCCACTCCGTCGAACGCGGCGACCGCCATCTGGAATACCGAGTCATCGCCGCCGACGGCCGCTTGGTCTGGATCAAGGACTTCATTCGCGTAATCACCGAAAACGGGTGCCCGGTGAAGCTGCGCGGCCTCATGATCGATATTTCGGACCGTAAAAGGGTCGAATCGGATCTCATGTCCGTACGCGAAAGCGCCCTGCTTGCGGCCAGCGTAAAATCAGATTTCCTGGCCAATATGAGCCACGAAATTCGCACGCCTTTGAATGCGGTTATCGGCATGGCATCGCTGGTGCTCGACACCAGGCTGAATGCCAAGCAGCGCGACTATATCGATACCATCAAACGTTCCGGCGACGCCTTGCTGACGCTCATCAACGACATCCTCGATTTTTCCAAAATCGAAGCAGGCAAGCTCACGCTCGAGGTATTGGATTTCGACATTCGAACTCTGATACGCAATTCACTGGAGCTGGTGGCCCTGAGCGCGAAGAACAAGAAAATCGGGTTCTCAACCCACCTCGACCCTGAAATTCCCTTCGCTCTCAGGGGCGACTCGGGCCGACTTTTACAGATCCTTATAAATTTACTTTCCAACGCCGTCAAATTTACGGAATCCGGCGACATCACCGTCTCGATAATTTCCGAGAACATCCTGCGCGACCGCGTCATTCTGCGCTTCGAGATCAACGATACCGGGCCGGGCATGTCCCAGGAAACCCTGGAAAAGCTTTTCCACCCCTTTACCCAAGGCGACAACTCGACTGCGCGCAAATACGGCGGCACCGGCCTTGGCCTTTCGATTTGCAAGCGTCTCATCGATCTGATGAACGGTGAAATCGGCGCAACCAGCAAGACTGGCCACGGCTCGACGTTCTGGTTTCGCGTACCACTGGAGTTCGCGCAGAATTCGATTGTAATCACCGCGCCGGCCCAGTCAAAACCGACGCCTCCCTCACGGCGGCGCAAGGCCAAGCGCATTCTCATCGCCGAAGACAATGCAGCCAACCAAAAGGTGGTGCAACGTTTTCTCGAAAAGCTCGGCTATGGCGCCGACACCGTAGCGAACGGCCAGGAGGCGGTAACGGCCATCAGACAAAAGCCCTACGACCTCGTGCTCATGGACTGTCAGATGCCCGAAATGGATGGCTACCAGGCTTCAATCAAAATTCGCAGTAACGAGCACGCCGATGGCCGGGCCAGGGTTCCCATTCTGGCACTTACGGCGCACGCGTTGGCCGGCGATCGCGAAAAATGCCTCGCTGCCGGCATGGATGACTATCTGTCCAAGCCAGTCGAGCTGACCTCGCTGGACCAGGCGGTGCAGAAATGGACCTCCGCCTCGAAACGACGCGCGCTTGGAAGCGCGTCCCGGCCCATGCCCAAAACCCTGACGACTCTTGATCACGAGTACATTAGGCAGCTGCAGGACCTCACCGCCGATGGCAAACCGGATCTTTTCGTCGAGGTGAGTGATATCTATATGCATGCTGCTGCTGATCGTGTTGAGAAAATAAAGACGGCCTTCGCTCGCAACGACTTCGAAGCGCTATCAAGGGAAGCTCACGGCATGCGCTCGACGGCCTTCAGCGTAGGTGCACGTCTCATGAGCGAAATCTGCGAAAACCTGGAACGGCTGGCAAAAAACGGCGGCCCCCACCGCTCGAAAGCCGAGCTGCTGCGCGCCCTCGAATTCGAGCACGACGAGGTTTTAAGGGAACTGCGTCTGTTGCGCGGACGGGAACACTAGTCGCCCTTAACGAACTTCGACATAAAGACCGTGTCGACGTACCATCCCGAGCCATACCGCAGATCATTTCTGAAATAACCTTCCTGCTCGAAGCCCAGCTTGCGATATAATGCCCTTGCCCGCACGTTAGTGGCGTGTACTTTCAAGCTCAGCTTTTCGATCTTATCGTGCATCGCCGCCCACTGCACCAGTGTCGCAAGCAACGCCGTTCCAATGCCGTTCTCCCGCCACTCCTTAACGATCGTCATGCCCAGCTCGCCGGTGTGCGCGATTCTTCTGCGATGGCCGTTCTCGAAGGTCAGCATACCGACAATCCGACCTTCGATTTCAGCCACGATTGCCAGCTTGCATGGATCTTCAACATGGGTTTCGATCCATCTCACTTCCTCTTCAATCAATGTGTGCATCTCGTCGGGCTCGCTCAGGCTGAATTCCTGCTCCGCTCGTACCGCAGAGATGATGGCCAAAATAGAGGCGGCATCATTTGCCCAGGCCGTGCGCACGCATACCAGACCCCCGTCTTTCCTCTTCAATTGCCTCTCATCCACGCTGCCCATGGCCGTACTATATAGCATCTATAATTAAGAAATTCAGCTTCTTAGCCGATAAAAGGCCATGGCACTCCACAAGGGCACAATCCAGCAAAAGAGCCTTTTTATATTTTTGACCCTTACGGCCATGACCGTGCTCGTCTGCTGCGGCGCCTTTTGGCAAACGCGCGAGCTGAATCTGCAGAATGCCAAGCTTGTTCGCTTTTACGTCAGTACCAGTGCCCTTCGGAAATATACGGGTGCCTTGAAGCGCATCGCCGTCGGCAGCTATTTCATGGCGCGCGGAAGCTTGGCCAAAGGCAAAATGCTCATCGATGACGGAAAAGCGCAGGCCGAGCAATCGCTTCAGGAAATTCATAATGCCAGCTCAGAGCACCTCGAGGACCTCAGACGCGCTGAATTGCAGATTCTCAAGTTAAGCGCTGAATTCCAGGAGATTGCGGGCCCCGCGACTCACCGATCGGTCCGGGACGGCAAGAAAATCGAAACCAAGCTGAGCGCGATCCAGTAGGTTTCGGACTCCATCCGGCTCACCGAAAGCCTGATCGAACGCGATGCCAATGCCAGCCTCGAAACCATGCGAAGCGAGCTCTACCACGTGACCCTGATAGCCAACGCCTGGTTCCTCGTTGCCTGCCTGGCTTCGGTTATCCTGACTATCGCCATGGGAATCATTTTTTCTAAAAATATCACCGGCCGAATCAGCGAGCTCATTGCTGGTGCACGAAAAGTTTCGAGTGGAAAATACGAAAGAATTCGCGTGGGCAGGGACAGCGACGAGCTCTCCGAGCTGGCCGCCACCTTCAATCAGATGGTCGACGACCTGGTACGCTCGAAACATTACAGCGAAAGCATCCTGGAATCCATGTCGGACATGCTCTTTATCCTGAACTCGCAGGACCTGATCGAACAAACGAGCCAGGCCGTGCTGCGCGACCTTCAATACTCCCAGGAAGAACTTCTTGGAAAGCCGTTAAACCTCATCTTTTCCGCCGATACCGATCTTGTCACCCTGGGCACGAAATTGAAGCAGCAGCACAGCAGGGGTTTTGTCGCCGACGTGGTCTCGAAAGCAGGAAACAAATTTCCGGTTTCAGTCTCAACCTCGCTTTTTCGTTCCCGCAATGGCCGTACCTCGCGGGTCATGGTGGTAAAGGACATGAGCGAATATAAAAAACGAGTCGAAATCGAAGCCGTGGCCAAGATCGAAAAAGAAAAGGCGGACCAGCTCACCGCACTGAATGAAAAGCTGGTCACAACCCAGGTACAACTGGTGCAAACCAGCAAGTTCGCGAGCCTGGGCGAAATGGCCGGCGGAATCGCCCACGAAATCAACAATCCGCTTGCCATCATTCACGGCAATGCCGGTGCCATTAAGGAGCTGGCGGAATCGCCAGACGCCGATCTGGGGCTGGTGCGCCTGCTTGCCGAACGCATCGAGAATACCACCATGCGCATCTCGAAAATCATCAGGGGCCTGCGTTCATTCGCGCGCGACGGCGAGGCCGACCCTTGACCCATTTCCGGATAGCTTGCATATCGAGTGCCGCGACATCCAAATCCTCACGATCATCATGAATCTGGTCAATAACGCCCGGGACGCGCTCGAAGACCAACCCGAAAAATGGGTTCGCCTGCATGTCACCGAAGAAAACGACTTCGTTGAAATTTCAGTTACCGATTCCGGAAAAGGCATTTCCAGAAACATCCAGGAGAAGATTTTCCAGCCCTTCTTCACGACCAAAGAGCTGGGAAAAGGCACGGGCTTGGGTCTGAGCATCGCAAAAGGCATCGTCGAAAGCCACCGCGGCGCGCTCTATTACGATTCCTTCTGTGCCAATACCCGCTTCATCGTTCGACTGCCCAAGCTACAGCCTCAGCCGCATTCCCAGGCAGCCTGAAACGCCCGTGCCCTTCCAGGTTTACCTTGGTTTGTAGACCGCCCATCCCTCTGGAAGTGCGCGCTGCCATAAGATCTCGGCTTCCGGAATGATTTCGAGTTTTGAAAGCCCGGGAATCGCCAACGTTACCCGCGGCTTCACACGCAGGAAAAAATTGCGCAGAAACCAGGCTTCTTCACTCGCGGCTGGCTGCTCACTCGCGCTGACTGAACCGGCCACCGCATCATCCAATCTCCCCACTTCCCGATCCAAAAAACGTTCGAGCTCAGGAACGGCTGCGGCCTGCGCCGCCAGTGAGAGTCCCAACATTGCCAAAACAGCTGCTATACGAATCATTTGTGCTCCCAGCGGTCAAAAGTTTTCATTATAGTAATCCAGCTCAACGCTGGCCAGCCCGCCAACCGTAACCAGCCCAAGCGCGCCGGTCAGCGAAAGGTCAAACGCCGGCCGCATTTCGAATACTTTCCAGCGACGGCCGGGCTTTTGCGACGCCCTCGCGGCGAAAAAAGAACCCATCTTCAGGGCGCGCTCGATGCCCTTGCGGAACTTCGCGCGCTCCACCTTGTATACGACTTCATCGGCTGATGAGTCGAAAGCGATACCGTTGGCTTCGGCAAAGTTCATATGTGCCTTGGAATGCTCTGCCTCGATGACGTTCACATAATCATCCACGGATTCCCTTGGATGGACTACTGGCTTTTTCACGTTTTGCGCGAAGTATATCTGGCCCAGAACCGAACCGGTGCCCTTCACGATTCCAATCGTCCCAGTTGCCGTGGCGCCAATGCCCACTCGGAACTGATACATCTGGAACCCTGTGGCCACCTTGCCGCTGGCCGTGATGGCCTCAAGATCCGCGGCCGTTGCCCGCACGAATTCCTCGAGATTCGATTTCACTCTGGCGTCAGCTGCCGCCAGCTTGCGCTGCCTGGTGACCGCGCCCTGTTTTGCTTGAATCCGTGCCCAGTCAAAGCGGAACTTGGTTTCCGCACCCATGCCCAGAAACGGGTTAACTTTTCCCGAGACGTCAATCGTGACGTCGAGGCGGAAACGCGAAACCCACCACTGAAACCCCGGGTCCTTTTCGAGCCCCGCCACCACGGCCTGAAAATTCTCAGCCGCGGCCGTAAGATTTTTACGCAATGCATTTTCATCGTTAATCTTTCCACCGGCCACCATGGCCCGAATGGCCGGTTCCAGCTGGGCCGAGATCTGCCCTTCCGGCATGTCGCTCGTGATATTGAGAGACGGCACTTCTGTTTTTTCGGGCGGCAACGCCGGGACCGCTGGCTTGCGGGCTTCGTTTTGCCGGCGCCAGAAAACCTGAACTGAAGGCGAACCTTTCCACGTCAGCGCCCCCAACAGCCCGGAGGCCGATATCGAAAGGTCGGTCGCAAAATATTCCGCGTGCCAGGCCGTCCAGTCCTTCGGCCTGCGTGGATCAGGCGTTGCGTTGTCCAGGGTCGTGCCCAGCTGATCAAGAGCTTCGCCGTTGGCCTCGAAAATATTGTCGAGCAACTTGGTCAGCGCGGCCTCCTTTTCCCTGGGCTTTAGCGCCTTGCCTTCTGTGGACACGGCCTCGTTGATCCTCAAGCCGCTGTCTTCCGGCAACGAGTACCAGTTTTCAGGTACGATATTCCGGTCAATGCCGGCATGAACGTTTGCGCCCATCACGAGCGCGATTGCGATATTTAACATTGTGTCTCCTCGTTAAGGCAGTGTGGGGTCAGTGCTGTTGCTGAATACGACTCGAAATTTCGGCAAAGCCGAGGCCTTGTAGGGCCCGATGCCGATCTCGGCGTTGACACCGATGCCCACCACCAGAGTGCGCAGCAGCCAGTCGCCACCCAGGGCGCGGCGGTTAAGTGCCGGTAGCGCCGAGTCCTGTACGGCGGTAACCGCGGTACCCATGCGCTTTGCATAGTCAGCTTTTGACACGAGCACTTCGACGGGATTTTTATCGTCATCGAGCCCGATCAGGGGAATGCCATCGCTGTTACACCCGGCAAACGGTGCGGCAGCGCCAATGAGTATTAAAAGCCAACGTGCTCTCATGAATCCTCCGTAAGGGTTGCTAAAGATGCCTTGCAACCTATCAGGCAGAAAGCCGCTTGTTTGTCAGGACATGTTCAGAACTCTGTCAGGAAACGCACCGTATCAGGAGTTTTTCAGTAGGCCACCGCGCTGGATAGCCAGGCGCTGTCCTCGCCACAGTACCGTGTTGCCAAGAGCCGTGTGTACCCAGAGCGGTAGCGACAGCAGCTCGCGCACGAACCAGGCCCCGGGCATCCACATGCGCAGCGAGCCATCGAGCGCACGAGCCAACATCAAGTCGCAAAGCGACCAGACCCCGAAATGAAAGAGTGCAAACTTGCTGGGCGGCACGTGCCATGCCATCGAAGACGCCAGTGCGCCGAGCACGCCCGAAACCAATGAGCTGAACAGCGGCTCGATCAGAAACGCAAGGGGAGCCTGGGCTTTTCGAATGCGGCCCCACCTCAAGTGGCGCGACCAGAAATCAGAAGTGTCATACTTTCCGATATACTGATGTACAGGGTGCGATTGTATCACCACACGCTGCCCAATCGCTTTCATTGCT
>JACQAW010000255.1 GCA_016194725.1 Deltaproteobacteria bacterium | reverse complement strand
GATACACCGCGGTGACGAGCAGGACGAGCACCGCGCCTCCAGCTGCCAGCGCCAGCGCACAAACCGCTGAAAGTGCCAGCGCGAGCTTTCCTGCGACGGTCCACCAACCAAACGCAACCTGAGAATAGAAAAGCAGCAGTCCGCCAAGCAGCAGCACGGTCGGATAACCGGCGAGCAGAACGAGCCGTTCCGGACCTGAGATGCGCGGGATTTCCAACCGATCGGTTCCAGAGTGTGCCATTCGCGGTTTTCTATCCGGGTTACCGCCGTAATTCAAGCGCACGAACCTCGTTCCCGGTTACAACGAAGAGGCCACGGTTCCGGAGATTCCGGACCGAGTGAAGCATGGTGTCGTGGCCGGCATCGAGTTCGAATTGGTTGTCGTCGATGACGGCTCGACGTCATTCCTGTGATCATTCGAGTCGTGCTGGAGCGATTTTGTCGGTAATTGATGGCATGCTGCAAAAACGCGTATTCCATCCCGCGGATCGAAAAAAAAAGCAAAAACCCCGGTCTTGGTATACGTTTCCCTCCACTAAGAGGTGGTAAGTATGACTGAAAAGCTTCGTATCGGTGTGATCGGCGCAGGGCGCTGGGGTCCGAATCTGATTCGTAATTTTCATTCCGATCCTGCCAGTGTGGTGGTGATGGTGGCGGATCAAAGCACGGTGCGTTTGCAGGTCCTCAAAGAGCGCTATCCCGACATCGCGGTTACAGAGTCGGCCGACGAAGTGTTCGCCAATCCTGCCATCGACGCCATCGTGATCTGCACCCCAACCGCGACCCACCATGAGCTTGCCCGCAAGGCCCTGGAAAACGGCAAAAATGTTTTCGTCGAAAAGCCGCTTGCCCGTACCGTGGCGGAATGCGACGCCCTTGTCGCGCTCGCGGAAAAAGCCCGAAAAATTTTATTCGTGGGCCATATCTTCGTCTATAACGCGAGCATTCAGGTGATTCGCGAGCACATCCGCAAGGGCGACCTGGGAAAGATTTTTCACGTCCAGATCACACGCACGAATCTGGGACCGGTGCGAAACGACGTCAGCGCGCTCTGGGACCTGGCCTCGCACGATCTATCCATTTTGCAATATTGGCTGGGCGAGATGCCCGTGCGCGTAAGCGCCGTGGGCGGCCGCTTTTTGAGCAACAAGCTTGAAGACACCGTGTTTGCCACTTACACCTTTGCCAACAATCTGCTCGCCAATATTCACGTCAGCTGGCTCAACCCCAAGAAGGTGCGCGAGATCACCGTGGTGGGCGAGAAGAAGATGCTCGTCTGGGACGATATGAATCTCGACAAGCCGGTACAGATCTACGACAAGAAAATCACGATTGATAGCGATCAGGCGACGGGCGCCGACCGTTCCATCGTCGACACCTTTGCCGGTTTTCGGGCCAGCATTCACGAGGGCGAAACCTTCGTGCCCAAGATCGGCGTCAATGAGCCCCTGGCAGCGGAATGCAAGGCGTTCTTGCGGGCTGTAAAAGACCCGTCGACCTCGCTCAGCACGGGTTATCAGGGAAAGCTCGTTGTACAGGCGCTCGCGGCCACCGATCTTTCTCTCAAGGAAAATGGTCGTGAAATCAGCATCAGTTACTGAGAAGCGTGGAGGCACCATGAAAATTCCATTCGTAGATTTGCAGGCTCAATACAAGTCCATTCGGCAAGACGTGCTCAAAGGCGTCGAAGCCGTATTCGACAAATGCAATTTCGTGCTGGGCGACGAAGTCGCGAAATTCGAAGCCGACTTTGCCCGTTACTGCGGCTCGGACCACGGCGTGGGCGTGGCCAACGGCACCGATGCGTTGCATCTCGCGGTTCGCGCTTTGGGAATCGGAGCGGGCGACGAAGTGCTGGTGCCAGCTAACACGTTCATCGCCACGGCGCTGGGCGTGACCTTCGCAGGCGCCAAGCCCATTCCGGTCGACGTCGATGCCAGCACGTTTCTCATGAACCCCATGCTCATCGAGAAAGCGATTACGCCCCGAACCAAGGCGATCATGCCCGTGCACCTTTATGGGCGCATGATGGATCTGGACCCGGTGCTTGAAATTGCCCGCAAGCACAAGCTTGCCGTGATTGAAGACACCGCCCAGGCACACGGCGCCGAGCTGCGCGGCAAGCGTGCCGGCACGCGAGGCGTGATGGGCTGCTTCAGCTTTTACCCGGGCAAGAACCTGGGCTGTTACGGCGATGGCGGGCTGATCACCACCAACGACGCCGAGCTTAAAGAGAAGCTCGAGGCGCTGCGCAACTACGGCAGCAAGAAAAAGTATCACCATCCCATCGTCGGCTATAATAGCCGCCTCGATACGGTGCAGGCTGCGGTTCTGAACGCCAAGCTTCCGCACCTGAACGCCTGGAGCGCCGCGCGCGCCTCGGCGGCCGTGAAGTACAACAAGGCCATTGAAGGCATCGGCGATCTGATCCTGCCGCAGATTCCCGACAAAGGCTCTCACGTGTTTCACCTCTATGTTTTGCGAACCAAGAAGCGCGACGCATTGCTGGCGCACCTTAATGCCAATGGTGTACAGGCGGGCATCCACTATCCCACGCCGATTCACCTGCATGGCGCGTATGCCGACCTCGGATATCGCAAAGGTTCTTTTCCGGTGTCCGAGCAGCTCTGCGACGAAATCGTCTCGCTGCCGATGTTTCCGGAGATCAGCGACGAGCAGATCCACTATGTCGTTGGCCAGTTAAAAGGATTCTTCTAAGTGTATGAAGGCCTGAAGATCATCGCTATCGCGCCCTGCTATAACGAAGAAGTGAAGATCGGCAAGGTCGTCGAACGCATTCAGGGCATGAACACGCCGGTGGTTGACGAGATTCTTATCGTTGACGACGGCTCGACCGACGGTTCGGCAGAGGTTGTGCGCAAGCTCGGGGCCACGGTGATTTCCCTGGATCGCGTCATTGGAGTGGGGGCGGCGCTTCGGGCCGGCTTCGAGTATGCCGTTGCGAAGAACTATGACGTGATCGTGGTGCTTGCGGGCAACAACAAGGACGAGCCCAATGAGATTCCGGATCTGTTGTGCCCGATCGTGCGCGAGCAGGCTTTTTTCGTGCAAGGCTCGCGGTTTTTAAAGGCGGGCAGCCGTGGGCATATGCCGCTATACCGAAAATTCGCCACGCGGCTGCATCCCCTGCTTTTTTCGATGTGTACGGGCAAATACGTAACTGAGAGCACCAATGGCTTTCGGGCATTTCGCGCCGTACTGCTGCGCAACCCGCACATTCGCCTGAACCAAGCCTGGCTGGACGAGTATGAGCTCGAGCCCTACCTCTATTACAAGGCTATTACTCTGGGCTACAAGACCAGCGAGGTGGCCTGCACGAAGATCTATCCACCGAAGCAGATCGGCTATACGAAAATGAAGCCGATCACGGGCTGGTGGTCTATCTTGAGGCCGATGTTCCTGCTCAAGACGGGTTTGCGCTCCTGAGTCGCAGCACCTTGAAGGCGCCGCTTCGGTAAGTCTCCTGGTACTTGCGGGCAAAGCCGCAGGCCCGCGCTCGATAACGCAAGTACCGCCAGCAGCGAAGTGAGGTCGCGCGGTAAATCGTGGGCCGTTTGTTTTCATGTTCTCCAACGGAGGTAGGCAACCAGAGTGAAGGGGTCCTGAACCTCGCCTTTTTCTATCAGGACATCGATCTCGGCACGGGCGAAATACCGCAGCTCGGAATGCCCCAGCTCTGGAACGCGGTTTCCGGCAAGCCGCACGCAGCCGTCGGCCACGTACAGGGCAACCCTTGATGCCATCAACCCTGGCTCGGGGGTGACATAACCTACCCGCCGCAGATGGGTCTTTTGGCAGGTCATACTCATCTCTTCTTCGAGTTCGCGCAGGGCTGCGGCTTCTTCGCTCTCATTCGCATCCAAAAAGCCCCTGGCAATTTCCCAGCCGCGGGTTGCTACCGCGTGTCGATACACCCGTACCAGGGCCACCTTGCCTTCGAATTCGGCAAGCACGGCCACACCGGTAACCAGATTTCCGGTTTTCTGCAGGGGCGCCACTACCAGATAGTCCTGCACGCGCTCGCCCTGGCCATCGTCGATGTCGTCAAAATATACCGCGAACTTGGAGTTCGCCGCGACCAGGCGCCGCTGGCGCAGCTCAAATATTCCCATACTTCGAATTCTTGATCATCGAATAGCCCTTGATGAGCTCCTGAATGCCGAAGTCGAGCGAATAGGCCGGGCAAAACCCGGTTTTTTCGATCTTCTCGTTCGAGACGATGTAGTTGCGCTGGTCAGGATCTTTGCCTATCGGCGCTTCCATTACCGTGAAGTCGGGTATGTGCTTTTGAATGGCCCGGCAAAGCTCCATCTTTGACACGTTGGCGTCAGACAGGCCCACATTATAGACGTTGCCTTTCATCTTGTCGAAGCTCTGCATGCCGTGCAAAAACACGCGTGCGATGTCGCGCACATGAATATAGTTGCGCTTGAAGTGAGCTTCGAAAAGAACGATAAACCGGTCGTGGACTGCCCGGTAGGTGAAGTCGTTGACCAGAAGATCGATGCGCATACGAGGGGACATGCCGAAAACAGTGGCCAGGCGAAAGCTGATCGAGTTTTCACGCTCCAGCAACGCTTTCTCGACCTCCACCTTGTCTTTGGCGTAAAGCGAAAGGGGATTGAGCGGCGTGTTTTCATCGCAGAAGTTGTTCTTGTCACCCGAGCCATAAGCGCTGTTGGTGGTGGGCATCAGCACGCGCTGCTCACGGCTCAGCTGCTTGAGCATCGATAAGATAGCATCGCGATTGGTGGTCGTGGCGCCAACGGGGTCACGGTTGCACAGAGGCGCGCCGACATAAGCGGCCAGGGGAATGATGACGTCGGCTTTTTTAAGGAGCGGCGTCACATTTTTTTCCACGCGCACGTCACCGTTGACCACTGAAAAGTTCGGGTTGTGGCAAACCTGGGCCAGGCTGTTCTGCTGGAACATGAAGTTGTCGAGCAGGGTTACTTTATGGCCGGCCAGCAGCAGCTCAGGAATCATTGTCGAACCCAGGTAGCCCGCGCCACCCGTTATCAGAATATTGACGCTCATTTTGATCTCCTATTGGGCTGCGCGATCCATGACGCGGCGGAAATGGTCGATTTTGTCCCGGGCCTCGTGGGGAAAATTGCCGACGAAAAAACCGCGGTCGTGGGCGATGTCGGCATTCTTAACGTTGCCGACCACCTCGTGGTTAATATGCTT
>JACQAW010000254.1 GCA_016194725.1 Deltaproteobacteria bacterium | reverse complement strand
TGAAGACGACCAAAACCGGGGTGACAAGCTCATGGGTAAAGCGCGCATGCGCGTCTGACCGAAGTGGAAATTGAATCTCCGTAACCACGGGCTTCTTGAAGCCAGCTGCACTGAGCTGCTTCTGATATTGCAAACCCGAGACTTCCGGAAGGCCGACAACGGGCAAGGGATCGGCGGTCGTGGAATGTTCAGCAGCTTTGGATTCATTGGAATCGCTGGAGTCGGGTGATTCGGACGATTCGGATTTCGCCGCCAGTTGGTCTGAAGTAGCCACCGAAGACTGCTCAGGCAAACTCGAAGGCACAACCCTGGATACCACCCCAGAAGCGTCGCTGGTCCTGGCCTCGTGCGAAGCCGGAGCACAACCCACGGCAAACAAAGCAGCGAAAACCACGACCAAAATCCCGGAATTCAAAGGCCGAATAAAGAAAGCCCAGGGCATACCCCAACAAGGTTACAAGCCCCATGCCACCACTCCCAACCCACCCCCAAGCCCAAAAAACAGTACATTCCCGTAAAATAACCAGCACCTGACCAGACTTTGGTCACCCAGCCTTCCAAATAACTCCAAAAATGATTTTCACGCGCGAGAAATGACCAGATGCGAGGCGCGCGCCGAGGGCATCGACGAAGGCGTACCGGAAGGTACGCTGAGGAGAGCCCGAGAAGCGCAACGAAGCAGATGGTCGTTTATCGCGCGTGAAAATACATGGTGAGAGATGCGGGGATAGGGTTCCGCATCTCTCACCATGGTCCCGAACTACTGTGAAGCCAGCGCCGAAGCCATTCGTCGCTCATGCCTCACACTAGCAGTATCGGACCAAATCACTCAACCTTTAAAACTATTTTAGTACAGTATTGCTTGTAACGCTTTGTTAGGCAGCAGTTGCCCGGATCGCTATATTCTCGGGTTTTGATACAGTGCGTCTTGATGCCGGCAGTAGGCCATACTGTAAACTGATTCTCGGAGGTTACTCAAGGTGGAGTATACCGTCCCCAAGGATGGGGGCCTTCCTAACAAACCGGACGCAATCTTGCGTCCTTATCTTTCTGTCTCCGGCTTTTCTCCGAAACATCTTCGGTCTGAAATCATGCTCGCCGCCGTTTTTATCGCGGTAACGCTGGGCCTCGCCTTGTTTTGCACGCTGGCCGCGGCCAGCCCGGTGCCGATCGTGAGAATCATGGTCGATCGCGAAAAACAGAGCATGCGCGTGGATGGTTTTGATTTACTGGTGCACGAGTCGGTCACGAATCGCAAGCTGGCTCACGAGAGCAAGCGCGCCTGGCTGCAGATTCAATGCTCGCTGGGCGGACGTATGGAAGTGAGAACCAGCGCTGGCGACCGCATGCGTGCGGCCGGCCCGTTGCACGTCACCAGCCTGGGCGGTTTTATAAGAGTGGGCTCGAGCCAGTACCGCGACGACCTTTATATTTACTCGTTCAACGGCGACTGCATTGCCGTGAACCATGTGGATCTGGAGAAGTACATCGCCGGCCTGCTGAACTCGGAAATGAGCGCGAAGTGGAGCATGCAGGCCCTGATGGCCCAGGCCATTGCCGCGCGCACCTATGCGATTTACCAGATGAAGGAAAGCTCGACCGCGCATTACCGTGGCCTGAAGCCGCCCTTTGACCTGGATTCGAGCGTGAAAGATCAGGTTTACGAAGGCGCCAACATGGAACGCTACAAGGCGATTCAAGCCGTGCAGCAAACGCACGGGCAGGTGCTGACCTTCGACGGCAAGCCCATCAAGGCCTTTTATCATTCCACCTGTGGCGGCCACACCGAAACGCCCGACCGCGTCTGGGGCATGCGCCTGCCCTACCTGCGCTCGGTGCAGTGCGATTTTTGCCAAAAATCGCCGCGCTACAACTGGGCCTATTCGATTCACGAAGGCGACATCGAACGCAAGCTGCGGGCAGAGGGGCTGCTGCGCGGGCGGCTGCTGGGCATGCGCGTGGTGGACCGCAACAACCTGGGACGCGCCAATCGCGTCGAAATTCACGGCAGCGAGGCGACGATCGTGGTGGCGGCCACCCGGGTGCGCGACATCATGGGTACGGTCAACGTGCGCAGTACCGATTTTTCGATCGCGCGCAACCCCGAGGGCGGCGCAAATGGCGGAAATTTCGTTTTTGTCGGGCACGGCTCAGGTCACGGCGTAGGCATGTGCCAATGGGGCGCCAAAACCATGGGCGAGCGCGGCCGCAGATATACCGACATCCTGAGTTACTATTACCCGGCTGCACAAATAACAAAGTTGTATTGAAAGGGCATTCGCGCGGGAGGTCGCGCCACTCGGGGGAAATATACCTGCCTTTGGTATATACCTGACATTGGGATATTCAGCCTGAGTGTCCATACCCCGCTCGCGTGTCCGCAAGCTGGACGACTGCCGACCGTCGCGTGGCCCGGCTTCTATTTCCGCTGGTTTCTGATATAACCTGCGCCAATGGATATTCAGGAATTTGACTTCGAACTGCCTTCGCAGCTTATTGCGCAGCGGCCGCTGGAAAAGCGCGATGACTCAAAGCTCTTGCTTTGCCGCTCCCGGGGGCGGCTGGGGGACTGGCGTGAGCCGTTCGAACTCACGCACGGCCGGTTTGGCGACGTTGCCGACGAGTTGGGCGCCGGCGATTTTCTGGTCATGAACGACGCCAAAGTCTTGCCTGTGCGCCTGCTGGGGCATCGCCCGGCCACGGTGCCAGGAACAAAACCCGGCGCGGTCGAGGCTTTGCTTTTGCGGCGCCTGAATCAGACAGATTGGTCGGCGATCATGCATATGTCGGCCAAAGTGAAACCCGGGCTTGAGATTATTTTTGAGCCCGGAGCGGTGGCAACCGTGATTTCAACTCATGAAGAGCGCCTGGTCACCGAGGGCGAGGTTCGTCTGCGGTTCGGTGGCATTGCGCTGGACCGCATCTCGCTCGAGACGTGGATGGAGCGCCACGGCCATGTGCCGTTGCCGCCCTACATCGAGCGGAGCGACAGCCCGGACGACAAGAAAACCTATCAGACCGTCTATGCGTCCAAAAGCGGTTCGGCCGCGGCACCGACCGCGGGCTTTCATTTCACTGCCGAGCTGCTGTCGCGGCTTGAAGCCAAGGGTGTAAAGCGCGCGGCGGTGACCTTGCACGTGGGGCTGGGCACGTTTCGTCCGATCAAAGCGGAGCGAATCGAAGAGCACGTAATGCACG
Source organism: Deltaproteobacteria bacterium (assembly GCA_016194725.1). Taxonomy (GTDB): domain Bacteria; phylum Bdellovibrionota; class UBA1018; order UBA1018; family UBA923; genus JACQAX01. The sequence continues at coordinate 1,373 of JACQAW010000254.1, read as the reverse complement.
AGGAAGCGTTGGGCATCAGTTCCGCCTGGTGGACGATCTGATTACGAACTTTCACCTGCCGCGGTCGACGTTGCTTGTGCTGGTGAGCGCGGCAATGGGCGTGGAGGCGGTGAAACGCTGTTACCAGGCGGCGATCGAGTCCCGGTACCGTTTCTTCAGCTATGGCGACGCCATGTTCATCAGAGGACGCAAATGATTCAAAAACACACGCTGGTCGTCGGCCCTTTTCAATGCAACTGCTCGGTGCTCGTTTGCGCGAAAACCAAAGAGGCGATCGTCATCGATGCCGGCGACGAGTTCGACCGCATCAAGGCCTGGGTCGAGAGCCAGGGCGCCAGCGTGAAATACTCGGTGCATACTCATGCGCACCTGGATCACATCGGTGCGGTCGAAGCTTTGAAGAAGTGGCGCCCGCAAACCAAAATCTGCCTGCACAAGGCCGACGAGGGTCTGTATAAAAATCTGGCGATGCAGGGGCAGCTCTTCGGAATCAAGTATGACTCGCCACCTCCGATAGATCAGTTCATTGAGCACGAGGAAGTATTGAAGTTCGGCGACCACAAGTTTTCGGTCATTCACACGCCCGGGCACTCGCCCGGCGGGGTTTGCCTGCGCTTCGAGGGCGGCGAGCTCGCGCCCGAGCCCGTGGTGTTCAGTGGCGATACGCTTTTTCAGCAGTCCATCGGACGGACCGATCTTTGGGGCGCTGACCATGGCGCTCTCATCCGAAGTATCAAAGACAGGCTGCTGACCCTGGACGAGCAGACTCGGGTATATCCCGGCCATGGGCCGGCGACGACGATCGCGGTGGAAGCCCGCGAAAATCCTTTTCTATAAGCTCGAGCTCCGACTCCCGTGGCGCGTCGGGAACAAGCTGCCGATTGCGGCGCCTGCTGGCTTCAATATAATTGGTACATGCGCAATTTCAATTCCCTTTTGATTCTGGCCTCGGCTTTTCTCGTTTTCGGTTGCGGCGGCCATGGCCGGGTGCTGACCGTGAAGTCTGATCCGGCCGATGCAGAGGTGTGCATCAAGGGAAGGGCCAAGAGCGAGCACTTTTCGAATATGAAATCGTGCGTGGGTACGACGCCCTTTGAAGCCGACCGGGTTGACGTCACCAATGCCGATGGCGACAAGCGCACGGTGAAATTCAAGGATGTCGAAAACGACAAAGAGAGCTTTTATCTCGTGGTGACTCACTCGGGCTACGCCGCCCAGGCGCTCGAGGTTCCTGGCTGGGATCACATGGTGGTACTCAAGCCGCTGGGCACTCCGGCTGCCGCGCCCGTAGCCGCCCCGGTGGTGGCAGCCGTGCCCGAACCCGCGTCCGTTGCTCCGGGCACGGTGAGCCTGACCACCGAGCCCACGGGTGC
>JACQAW010000253.1 GCA_016194725.1 Deltaproteobacteria bacterium | reverse complement strand
GTGCCTCGCGGAACGACAAAAAGTACTCCCGTTTCATGGTTGCGATGGTTTCGAGCGATATTTCTTTGGGGCAGGCCGCATAACACTCGCCAATATTGGTGCAGCCACCCGACAGCTCGATATCCATCTGCTCGACCATGCGCGCGCCGCGCACGATGCGTTCCACCTGGCCCTGCGGCAGCTGGGCCAGCTGCGTAATTTTGGCCGAGGTAAACAACGAGGCCGAGGCGTTGGGGCAGGCCGCCACGCATGCGCCGCAGCCAATGCACGAAGCTGCGTCCATGGCGGCTTCGGCGGTCTCGTGCCCTATCAGTATTCCGTTGGCGTCGATGTGCCGCCCCGTTTTGGCCGACGTATAACCGCCCACGGCGATGATGCGGTCAAGTGCGCTGCGATCGACCATCAGATCTTTGATGACCGGAAACATGCGCGCCCGCCACGGCTCAAGCACGAGGGTGTCGCCGTCCTTGAACGACCTCATGTGAAGCTGGCAGGTGGCCGCGCCCAGCTCGGGGCCGTGTGCCTGGCCGTTGATCATGATGCCGCACGTGCCGCAGATTCCTTCGCGGCAGTCGCTTTCAAACGTCACGGGCAGCTCGCCCTTCTTAATCAGGTTTTCGTTGAGCACGTCGAGCATTTCAAGAAACGAGACGTCCGACGAGATGTCGTTAACCGGATAGGCCACCAGCTTACCTGGCTGATTCGGGCCCGCCTGCCGCCAGATTTTGAGAGTGATGTTCATTATTTGTAGCTCCGCTGCGAAAGATGCGCGTTTTCAAACACCAGCTGCTCTTTATGCAAAACCTCAGCGGCTCTCGGGCCCTTGTATTCCCAGGCCGCCACGTAGCCAAAGCGTTCGTCGTCGCGCTTGGCTTCGCCCTCGGCGGTTTGGCTCTCTTCGCGAAAATGGCCGCCGCAAGACTCCGTGCGCTCCAGCGCGTCGCGCGCCATCAGCTGGCCCAGCTCGAAAAAATCGCCCACGCGTCCCGCCAGCTCCAGCTGCGCGTTGACGTCGCCACCCGAGCCTGGAATTTTGACGTTTTCCCAGAACTCGGCCTGCAAGGCCGGAATTTCTTTCAAGGCAGCTTTGAGTCCGGCGTCGCTGCGAGCCATGCCCACCTTGTCCCACATGATGTGGCCCAGCTGCGCGTAGAACTCCGATACGGTCCTTTTGCCGCGGGCGCCCACCTCGAGCAGTTTCCCGATTTCGCCCTGAACGTCGCGTTCGGCGGCGGCGAATGCGGAGTCTTGTGCCGAGCTATGCGCCGGTCCGATCTTCGAGAGATAATCGCCGATCGTATAAGGAATCACGAAGTAGCCGTCGCAAAGCCCCTGCATCAGGGCGCTCGCACCCAGGCGGTTGGCGCCGTGGTCGGAAAAGTTGGCCTCGCCCAGCACAAAAAGGCCGGGCACCGTGCTCATCAAGTTATAATCCACCCACAGGCCGCCCATCGTGTAGTGAATGGCCGGGTAGATGCGCATCGGTACCTGATAGGGGTCTTCGTTGGTGATGCGCGCGTACATGTCGAAGAGGTTTCCGTATTTTTCGCGAATCTTGCCGATGCCGTCGTTTTTAATGGGGTCGCGAAAATCCAGGTACACAGCCAGCTTGGTCGCGCCCACGCCGCGGCCTTCGTCGCACACCTCTTTGGCATTGCGCGAAGCCACGTCGCGCGGCACCAGGTTGCCAAAGCTGGGGTACTTGCGTTCAAGGTAATAGTCGCGGTTTTCCTCGGCAATCGTGCTGGGGTCCTTTTGCGAGTCCTCCTTGCGCTTGGGCACCCACACCCGCCCGTCGTTGCGCAGGCTTTCGCTCATGAGCGTGAGCTTGGATTGATGATGGCCGGTGACGGGAATGCAAGTCGGGTGAATCTGGGTGTAGCAGGGATTGGCAAAATACGCCCCCCGCCGATGCGCGCGCCACGAAGCCGTGGCATTGGAGTTCATGGCGTTGGTCGAAAGATAGTAGATTCGGCCGTAACCGCCGGTGCAAAGCACGACCGCGTCGCCGGCATGCCGCTCGATTTCGCCCGTCACCAGATTGCGCGTGATGATGCCGCGCGCTTTGCCGTCGATGGTCACGAGGTCCAGCATCTCCCGCCGCGCGAACATTTCGATCTTGCGCGAATCCACCTGCCGCATCAGCGCGCCATAAGCACCCAGCAGCAGCTGCTGACCTGTTTGCCCGCGAGCGTAGAACGTGCGGGAAACCTGCGCGCCGCCAAACGACCTGTTTGCCAGCTCGCCGCTGTACTCGCGCGCGAACGGCACACCCTGAGCCACGCATTGATCGATGATCGAGTTGCTCAACTGAGCCAGGCGGTAAACATTAGCTTCGCGCGAACGGTAGTCGCCGCCCTTGATGGTGTCGTAGAACAGCCGCCAAACGCTGTCGCCGTCGTGCGGATAGTTTTTTGCCGCGTTAATGCCGCCCTGGGCGGCGATGCTGTGGGCGCGCCGGGGCGAGTCCTGAATGCAGAACGCCTTAACATTGTAACCCAGCTCGGCCAATGAGGCCGCGGCGGATGCGCCGGCCAGGCCGGTGCCGACGACCAGAATGGTGTACTTGCGTTTATTCGCGGGGTTCACCAGCTTCATGTCGGCCACGTGTTTATCCCACTTCTGGGTCAGCGGGCCCTCGGGGCAATGCGAATCCAGAATCATGGCACACCTCCACCGGCAAGCAATCGTGCGGGAACGTCAAAGTACAACCAAAGCGGCAGGATCAAAAAACCCACGCTCAATAGAATCGCCAGCGCCACGCCCACGGCATAAAGAGGCTTTGAGACTCGCGGGTAAGCCTGGCCCAGCGACTGAAAGGCGCTCCAGAAGCCGTGGCGCAGGTGAAAGCCCAGCATCAGCATCGTGAATACATAAATGACGACGACATAGGGATTGTGAAAGGTTTCGTTGACCAGCCGGTACAGATCGCGCATCTGCTTGCCCTTGACCTCGGTGACATAGCCTTCCGCGATGCCCGGGCCGTACTGAAACTGCAGCACGTGCAAAACCAAAAACGCACCCAGCACCACGCCGGTAACCACCATGTGCATGGACGACAGATTCCAGCGGCTCGGGCCCTTTTTGCTTCGCGCCATCGTGTAGCGCTGCGGGCGCGCTTGGTGGTTCACCACAGCTAGCCTGAGCGCGAAAAAAACGTGCACTAAAATGGTGCCGAACAGGCCCACCTCCAAAACGCGCAGTATCCAGTCCAACGTGCCCAGCGCATCGGCATACTCATTGAACGCATTGCCATTGGACCTGAGCAGCGCAAGATTTCCGAGCAGATGCATGATGACGAAAAACACGAGCCCAAGCCCCGAAAGCCCCATGACATATTTCTTGCCCACGGACGAGGTCACGATTTTTTTTAAAGGCAGCATGCGGATAATTTATCCTGCATCAGAACAGATGTCGATCATGGGGAGCAGGCCGCGGCGCATCAATGGTAAAGCTTGAATTCGAGACGCAACGCTGATCTAGTGTCTGGCAATCCATAGGAGAATGAACTCATGACCGGAAAATCCGTTTTGTTCACGATCGTGGCGCTCGTAACCTTGCTCACCTCGGCGCAGGCACTGGCTGTGGTTTCAATGGACCCGGCTGCCGAGCGCAGCGAAAGCACCGCGGCCAATATGGGTGAGAGGCACTATCTGCTCGACCCGGTCGAGCTTTCGCCGGTCACTGGCTTTACGGTCATCGACTCCGGCGCGGGATATAATATTGGCATGCACGGCTCATATCCGTTGCTTTCGCGCACCCCGCTTTATGCCGAAGCCTCGATGATCGCTGGCTTGTATTCGTCGCGCACTCAGTTCAATTTGACGGCCGCAGCCCGGTACGACATCGGCCTAGCCAATACCCAGGTTCGCCCGTTCGTGCGCGCGGGCATCGGGCCCACGTTTCAGACGGCCGGTGCCACCGTGGTTTTCAATGCCACTTTCGGCGGCGGCATCCTGTATCCGATCAATTCCACCCTGTCGTTGCGGGCTGAAGCGGCCCTGGTGGATATCGATGGAAGCGCCGGTCTCCAGATCACCGGGGGTATTTCGCTCTAGGGTCTACCCCTCGAAGTTTCAGCACCAGGGCCCGCATCGCAAACACCGCTGCCACCACCAATACGGTAAGACAGCTTTCCCAGGTGATGAATCTCAGGTTATCCGCCGAAAACCAGGACAGTATTCCCGGTGGCAGGACAATATCGCCGAACACCGGATATAATGTGCCCCATTTGCGGCTCAGCAACGGCCAGGCCAGTGGTTGCCCGCAGTCATAAAATTGCCGGCATTCCAGCGACCCATTGCTGTTGAACAGGTCAAAAAAGGGGTGCGAGAGCCCCACGGGCACCAGCAAGCATGCACGGTGCCGCCACTTGAACCGCCGTAGTGGAACCAGACTGAGCAGCAGCCCGGCCAGCAGGCCGAAACCAAACGAATGCGTAAACCCGTGGTGATACAGCATGGTTGGAGTGCCAAGAAACGCCGCTGGGGCCAGGTCGAGGTCAGGCAGGTTCGCGGCCAGGACCAGCAAGGCGCAAAGTGGCCAGGATAGGGAAGTGCCGGGTTTTTTGCAGCCGGCGGCGGCAGCTACGGCGGCAACGCTGTGAAAGATGGGCGACGGCACGGCTGCAGTTTTACAATGTTCCGGGGCAGGCTTCAAGGCGACTTATTTGGCCGTGTTTTTTACGGGGACTTTTACGGGACCTTTTACGGCGCCTTCGAGGTTGCAAGCGGGCTTGGCGGTGGGGGGCGGAACCGGGCAGCCGATGGCAGCATGGATTTTCGGGTTGCTGCGCACCAGGTTGCGAATTCTGAATTCACCCGAGGGGTGCACATTGTCTACATCCGGAGTGCCGCAAAGATCCTGAACCGCCTCTTGAAGAATTTTCAGCTTTTCCCGGGGGTCGCTCTGATTTTTCAAATATTCGGCCAGCACCTCGCTGCCCCAGTAGTCAGCCGAAATCTCGCTCATATAGGCTTTCACTTCCACCACGGCCTTGCCTTTGACGATCAGGCCGTTGAGCTCCGCCTTGTGATGCTCGCGCAGGCAGAGCCGCATTTTTTCATAGGCCGATGGGTAATCGGTGTAGTCGATCTTGTGCGCCAGCTCATGGCCGATGGTCATGCTCAAGCCGATCATCCAATGCGGGTCGTTGGCGCTGCGGTTTGCGGCGGTGGCGATAAGCGAGCCGGGACAGATGTAGAAGACTTCTTTTTCATGGCCGTTGGAATCGGTGTACGAGGTCGAGATGGCGTTGTCTTCCATGCCGTCGGCCCCGCAGTTGGTGACGAACTCCGCCATCAAGTCCGTGCTGGCGTGGTCGCCCGTCAGCAAATCGTCGGCTTCGACGTACTCGACGCTGCGGATTTTCCTGATCATGGCCTTCTTCGTCACCTTGCTCAGGCCCGGGCGCTGCGCGATGTTTTTTTCCAACTTGCTCTGAATGTCGGTGAAGTATTTTACAGCGTAAAGGTCGGCGGCCGCGCCGCCCCCGAACTTCAAGGCGGTCTCTTCGACCAGAAATCGCGAATACCATTTATAGCCCTTGCGATAAAGGCGCGGGTCGGTTTTTTCGAGCTTGTCCAGGGCGGCAATGTCGAAGTTTTCGGCGTTGGCAATGCCCAGGAATTTAGCCACGCGCAAGAGCGAGGCGTTTTCGATTTCCGCTTTTACGCGCTCCAGAGTCGCGGCGCGCGCGTCGCCCCTCTCGTTTTTGGGGCCGCAGGCGGCCTCCACGGGCTTGCTGCAAAACTTCATCAGCCCATCGGCCGGGTCCAGCGCATTCGCACCCGGCTTGGCGTCCATGCAGTCCTGCGCCTTGCCCAGCGAATTGAGCACGCCATTCATTTCTTTGGTTTCAGCGCAAATCTTGTCGCCCAGTTTTAGGGGCTGGGCTTCGGTCGCGTCGGCCAGGGCCAGGCAGCTCCAGCACACGCCAAGCAAGGCGAGGGTTGAGGTTTTCATCGCTTGCGCACCAGTGCCAGAAGCTCGGCCTCCAGGCTCACCACCGGACGCGCCAGCTTTTCGGTGCGCTCAATGCCGCCACTCGCATGCTGCGCTCCGTGGGTCACGTCCCAATGGACGAACTGCCCGGTGCCGCCTTGAGAAATAGTGGGGTTGACGCCCGCGACCATAAAGTCGCTGAAGATCTGCTCGCCCTTGGCGCGCGTGACTTTATTCTCGGCGACAACTTCGCCATTCACATAACGGCGCGCCTCGCAGCTCGACGAAGCTTTTTGCGGACACGCCAGCTCGAGCCGGGTTGCGCCTGAATGCGCATGCGTGCGCGACAACGAAATATGTTCGCCCAAAACAGGCTCGGCGTGGGCTATTGGAGTCAGGGCCAATGAAACCCCCAGGGCCAGGAATACGAGTAGCGCCATTCTCATCACATCCTCTGTAAATATAGTAACATCTGTTCTTGGAGAGCGGCAAAGTTGCCGGCTATAATGGTGCAATGCTTGGGCAAATCTTACCTTGGTATTTACTCACGTTAGCGTCCGCGACGAGCGCCGGTGCGGCGGGTCTGGGCAATTTGAACTGGGGCAGGGAAGCGGGCCCCTCGCCAGGGGTGAGTCGAAATCTGGAAAATATTTCCAAAGCCGCGAGCGGTGACCTGAGCGCGGGTAAAACGGTCGCCAAAGCCGTAAAGCAAATTCATCTGGAAGGCGTGCTGCCCACCAGACCGGAATATGCCGAATCTGACCAGGCCTTGCGTTCTTTGGACCGGGTGTTGTTATGGTCAGTGTGCGCCCGAACCGCGGCACCGCCGCTTGCGGCAAAATGCCAGGCCATCGCGCGTGCCGGAGTGGCGAAGTGGATTGGCAAGTATGCTCAGCCCGACGGCAACCCCATCAACGAGAGCCGGTTGCTGGCGCTGGTGAAATCAATAGACCTGCTCATTCCGGTCATGCCCGACACTGAACGGCGCGCGGCCACGGGCTGGCTGCGCAAGCTCATCGCGGCCGGCGACAACTTCAACCGGGCGCAGGCCGGCAAGGAAAAGAGCACGAATAACTTCGAAACCTGGCGCCTGGCCATTCGCGCGCTGGCGGCGCGCACGCTGGCCGACAAAACAGTGCTCGCTTCAGCCGCTTCTCTGCTGACCGCGCACGTCCGCGAAAATATTCAGGCCGACGGCAGCACGTGGGACTACCACCACCGCGACGCGCTTCACTATCATGTTTATGACCTTCAGGCCTACGTCGAAATCGCGGTCTTCGCGCCCGAGGTGCTGGGCGACCGCGGCTTGGGCGAGGTGCTGCATGCGCTGGAGTTTCTGCGCCCATTTTTCGCGGGCGAACGCAAGCACGTCGAGTTCGTCCACAGCAAGGTGCAGTTCGACCGCGACCGCCGCAACGCCGGCATGGCGCATTTTCAAAATGAAAACTGGGATCCCAAACAGGCGCGCAGCCTGCTACGCTTGGCGCGATGCCGGTTTCCGCAGATTCGTCCGTGGAGCGGGGCCGTCGTGGACCAGGAATACGAGCCGGTCATCAAGTTGGTGGCCGCCCTTAATGGCGACCTTTGATTCAGTGTTTGCAGGGCAGGGGCGGCGGCGGGCATTTCACTTCATTCAAGTATTGCCTATTATTATACCTTCATTTGACGCTGCCGTCGTAAATCCTTTAAAATCCAGCATATGATAAAATCCAGCGCATAACACAATGCGTTGTATTTATTTTTGC
>JACQAW010000077.1 GCA_016194725.1 Deltaproteobacteria bacterium | reverse complement strand
TTTGGACTGACCCGCAAGCTTGCCGCGAAGTTAAAGCAGGAAGCGGATCTGGTGGTCGTGATTTCCCACAACGGCATGTCGACCAACAAGCTGATCGCGGGATTACCGAACGTGGACATCGTCATTCATGCGCATGACCACGAAAAGCTGCAGAATCCTGTTGTCGTCGAGCACAATGGCAAGACCGCAATCATGGTCGAAGCGCAGCACTGGGGTTTTTACCTGGGGCGCCTTGATCTGATGATCGATACCGTCACCAAGAAATACCAGGTCAAGAACTACAAGCTCATTCAGATGGATGACACGATTCCCGAAGACCCGGGCATGATGTCGCTCGTGGCCAACTATGATCGCCAGCTGGAACAGAAGTACGGCGATATTTTTCATGACCACTTGGCCGATACCGAAATCGACATTCGCCGCGATGGTACCGAAAACCTATACGGCAATCTGCTGACCGATGCCTACCGCGAGTTCGCGGGAGCTGACGTGGCGTTCGAGCAGGCCTCGCTGACCAGCAACGCGCTGTACAAGGGGCAGCTTTCGACCGTCGATTTCTACAATGCGCTGACCGCGATCTGGAGCCCCTATTCCGAAAAGGCCTGGACCCTGAAAACCGTGCGCATGACGGGCGAAACCCTGAACTGGGTGTTGAACTTCGTGCTCAGCGCCTCAGCTTATATTCCGGGGGGACTGCTGAGCGTTTCGGGAATGCACGCCGTATACGATCCAATGGTTCTCAAGGACACGAAAATCAAGGACGACGAAAAAAGGCCGCTCAAGAGCCTCGAAATCGGCGGCAAGCCGCTTGATTTGAAGAAGTCGTATCTGGTTGCGATTCCCGAGGGCATCAATGAGGCTATAGATTTTCTCGAGAAGTTCTGGGGCAACAAGGTCGATCGCACCGATTTTCGCGATACTGGCGTCGAAGACTGGCGCGTTGCCGCCAACTACGTGGCCAAGCACTCGCCCATTACCGCGGCTTCGATAAGCCGCGGCGGACGGCTCACGGTATTGCAGTCAGACCTCGCGCTTTATCATGACGACGTGGTCACCACGAGATCCGGCACACAGGTGCACGCTTCGGTTACCGTGCGCAACCTGGGCAGCACCACCTCGGTGGCACGTCAGCTTCAGTTGACTTACGACAAGACGCCCACCGACTTCACCGACGATCCGAACCCCATGCCGACGGATACGATTTACACCGTGCCACCCATCGCGGCGGGCGCATCAGTGGTCATCGATATGAAGACCACGCTGCCGTCCGAAATGGCTTCGGTGCGCGTGCCGCTTTATTTCACGCTCAACACGGACCCCAGCGATCCCAACAAGAGCAACGATGGAACGTGGCTGCTGATGGAACGCGACGGCACGTCACGTGCGCTGCCACCCAACAGCTCGCCGGCGGCGGCGCAGCTGGTTCATCACGACGACTAGGTAAGCACGCCTTCGAGCGTCCAATCGTGCAGCGGTTTGGGTGACGCGCCAACGATGCGCGCGCGCCCGATGCGCTGGTGCATGGCTTCGGCCTCTGCGCGCGTGCGCGACGGCACGCGAGCCATGACGCGCAGGTAATTTGCGGCGTGCCCTACGGCAAAATAATCGCCGCCGGCCTCATACCAGTTTTCAAAAAGAACGTCGGTGACCTCACGGTTGAAAAATCGGCCCACGAACTGCTCGTGGCGAATCTTGGAGAGCGCCGACAGCTCGGCCGCGCGTTTGCGCCGCTCGGGAATGGCAACGCTGCCAGGAATACGGGTGGCCGGCGTGCCTTCGCGTTCCGAGTATGGAAACACATGCAGGCGAGTCCAGGGCAGCCGTTCAAGAACTTCCATGCCTTCGCGATGCTCGGCATCGGTTTCGGACGGAAACCCCGCGATGACGTCCATGCCCACGAAGATTTCGGGGTTGTGCTGGTGAATGCGGTTTAGCGCGTCGATGACTTCTTCGGTGCGATAATCTCGCTTCATCGCCCTGAGCACGCGGCTTACCGGGCTTTGCAGCGAGACATGAAAGTGCGGCATCAGCCGGCTGCCCGGCCCCATCATGTTCAAGATGCGATCGGTGATCTCGCTGGGGTCCAGCGAGGTCAGCCGCAGTCGTGGAATCGAGGTGCGTTCCAGAATGGCTTCAATCAGCTCTTCGAGGCAGCTGTCGAACTCCAGGCCGAAGTCGCCGATATTGGTGCCGGTCAAAACCACCTCGTGGACGCCCAGATCGGCCAGACGTTGAACTTCGGCCAGCACCAGCCCGGTGCGTACCGAGCGGCTCTTGCCGCGGGCATACGGAATGATGCAGTAGGTGCAGAAGTCATTGCACCCTTCTTGAATCTTGACGAACGCGCGGGTCTTGCCCACTTCCACGGGCAGCTGTCCCCAGTATATCTCCGGATCGGGCCCCGTGCTGGCCAGCTCGATGCCAAAGCGGGCCGCAACGGTTTGCTGCAGTCGGCTTTTGGCGTCGTTGGGCAGAACCTGATCGACGTTCGCATTTTCGCGTACCTTGTCGGTAGCCACCTGCGCCAGGCAGCCGGTAACCAGCGTCCAGGTTTCGGGCGAATGCTTTTTGACCTGGTTTACCTCGCGGTGGGCCTGCCTGTCGGCTTCGGCCGTGACGGTGCAGCTGTTGAGCACGAACAGGTCGGGCGCACAATCGGGCCCGCCGCGCAGACCGCCGATGTCTTGCAGCTCGCGTTCGATTAGAAGCGAATCGTAGATGTTCGCTTTGCAGCCCATCGTTTTGATGGCATATGTAAACTTGCCCATGTGTTGGTCGGGGTCCCTGCGCTATTTTTTAGTGTCGGCGGCGACTGCGAAAGTTTGCCGTTTGGTCAGCTTACTTAAGACAGGAGGTATCAAAGAGTCAATCCATCCCCCGCCGACCAGGATGTCTTCCTGGTAAAAAACAATGGCCTGGCCGGACATGATTGCCAGCTGGGGCTTTTCGAACTCGACGTGCACCGAGTTGTTGTTGAGCAGCGTTAAAATGCAAGCCGCTTCTTCGTGATGGTGGGCTCGAATTCGAGCTTTGACCTTCATGCCACGGCTGAAGTCCTGCCCGCCAATCCAGTTGCAGTCGGTGGCCACCAGGGTGCTGTGATAAAGCTCGGGCTCGTCGCCCACGATCAGGCCGTTCATGCGGGTGTCGAAGCCGATAACGACTTTTTTCGAATTTTCGGGGCTATCCGCGCCCAGCACTTTACGTTGTCCCACGCGGTAGTTGAACAGGCCCAGGTGGCGCCCCACCATCGCGCCTTCGCGATCGACGATGGGGCCGCCAGGACGGTAACGTTCGGGCGCACAGGCAGCGACGATTTCGCGGTAGCCGGTATTGTCGACAAAGCAAATGGGCTGAATCGCGGCTTTGGCCTCGGCGGGCAACCCAAAAGTTTGAGCCATTTTTACGACGTTGGACTGCAAGAGGTCGCCCAGCGGCATGAGGGCCCGCGCCAGCTGCGACTGTTTCAACCCGAAAAGGTAATAGGTCTGGTCTTTTTCACGATCTACGGCCCTTAAAAGCGTCGACTCCGAACCCTCGGCATTGCGCACGACTTTCGCATAGTGGCCCGTGGCCACCAGGTCGCAATGGAGCTCGTCTGCTTTTTTCAAGAGCGCGTCGAACTTTACCGTGCTGTTGCATTTGCAACAGGGGTTGGGCACGCGCGCCATCAGATACTCGTGAACCATGTAATCGACGACGTCGTTTTGAAACTGCTCCTGCGCGTCCATGATTTGAAACGAAATCTCGAGCTGCGCGCAAACCTTGGCCACCTTGTCAGGGTCAACATATCTGCAGCAGCTGCCGCCGGGGGGAATATCGGCGATTTTGGTCTTGTCCCAGAACTGCATGTGCAGCCCGATGACTTCGTACCCCTGTGTTTTCAAGAGCGCCGCCGCCACCGCGCTATCCATGCCGCCGCTCAGGGCCACGAGTACCCGCTTGTTTGTCTGTTTAGAGGCGCTCATCGTTTTTCAGGGCTCCCCGCCCCTCGTGCCCGCTCAACCAGCTCGGGCAAAACATTCAATACCCGTTCAAAATCACTCCAGCGCGTCGTGCGCCCGGAACTAAAACGCACCGACGAGCGCGCCAGGGCATCGGAGCAGCCCATGGCTTTCAGCACGTGACTCGGCTGCAAAGTTCCCGAGCTGCAGGCGCTGCCGCTTGAAGCGCAGATGCCTTCAAGGTCC
>JACQAW010000275.1 GCA_016194725.1 Deltaproteobacteria bacterium | reverse complement strand
GGCAGCGTGCATTGAGCGCGTGCGGGGTGTCGTCGTTATCACGGAAAAGGACCAGCGTCTGGCCGTTGATTTTGCGCTCAAGTGGCCGCGACTTGAGCTCGATGCTTTGAGCCGCGACGTACCAGAAGTTATTGAGTTGCGTCGCCTGCTCCGCGGTCATACGAGTCATTATACTAGAGGCAGGTCAGCGCGTCGACAATCTCAATATTCGCGGCACGCCGGGCCGGATACCAGGCAGCAAGGACGGTGACGCCCACGCCCAGAGCCAAAGTCGAGACCATGACGGGCCAGGGAAAGTGAAACGCGATGGCCCAGCCCAGGGAATGGGTCAGGATGCTGCGAATCCAGATCACGCTTATAAATGATCCCAGCCCCACCGCGATAATTCCGGCCACCAGGCCCTGCTGCGCCGCTTCGAGCAGAATCATGCGGCCAATCGAGCTCCGGTTCATGCCAATGGCGCGCATCAGCCCCAGCTCGCGGGTGCGGGAAAATACGCTGATGAAAATAGTGTCCATCAATCCCAGCATGGCCACGAGCAAGGCCATCAGCTCGGCCGCTTTGGTATAGGCGAAGCTGGAGTCGATTACCGTGCCAACCTGACTCCTGATTTCGGCGTTCGAAAGAATCTGAAGCTTGTATTGCTTCGACAAAGCGTGGTCCAGCGCGCGGCGAACGTCCGCGGGTGCAAAACCCGGCCGCACCTGCACGGCGTAACCGCCCACCAGGTCACTGTGGAAAAACTTCAGATAGCTTGCCCGTGAAATGACCAGCGTGCCTTGCGGATCAGTATATTCTGCCACGACTCCAATGATGCGAAAGGCCCGGAGCCCGCTTGGCGTTCGCAGCTCGATGGAGTCGCCCGAGCGCTTGCGTGTTCGTGCAGCGAAATTTTCAGAGATCAGCACCACCGCATCCGACGCGTGAAAGAGCTCGGTGCTGGCTTCGTGGGCGTCGCGATCGCGCAGAACGAACATCGCTTCGCTATCCGATGCCGCGGGCTCGCCGTAACTTTTAATGGTAACGGTGCCGCCGTCATATTCGAACGATACCTCGCGCACCTCGCAGATATCCTTCACGCCGGTTACCGCCCTGATTTTCGCGCCAAGCGCGGGGCTGAGCAGCTGTGTTTCGGCGTCGTGAAAACGGCCGGTGGCGCTGATGAGCAGGTCGGCATGCAGGGTTTTGCTGTAATAGTTCAAAAGCGTTTGCTTAAAGCTTTGGCTTACGCACGAAATGACCACCACTAGCGTCAGGCCGATAAGAAGAATGGTGGCCTGCGACCGTGTGCGCGCCGGATTTTTGAGCGCATTTTCCGTTGCAAGGCGCGGCACCATGCCGGCCGTAGCGGGTGTGGCCGCGCTGAAAATTCGAAGAGCGACCAGTACGAGCACGGGCCCCAGCAGGGCTACTCCAAAGATCGCGAAAACCTGAATCAGCGCCTGGAACACCACCGGTGTGTGCGTGTTCACCAAAGACGCGCCGACAGCAAAAAGAGCCAGCAGGCCCAGTCCACCCCAGACCTGAAAGGTTTCAAGGCGCCGGGTGGTTTTTTCCGAACCCGAATCCATGGCTTTCATGGCTTCGACGGGCGGAATTCGTGCGGCCTTCAGCGCCGGCCAGATTGCGGCTACCAGCGAGGTCAGGGCGCCGATGGCCACTGCGGTGAGGCACATGCTGCCGGTAAGCCTGAGCTGCGCGGTTTCAATGTGATGCGCCGAAGTTTCTGCCAGCGCGGTGGTGACAGCCTTGACCATCAGTCCGGCCATGCCGCGCCCCAAAGCAATACCGAGCACCGATCCCAGCGAGCCCATGAAGAGCGCTTCGAAAACAAAAAGCTGGATGATGGTGCCACGCGTGGTTCCCATGGCGCGCAGCGAGCCGATTTCACGGCTGCGCTCAGCCACCGAGATGGCCACGCAGCTTGAGATCATCAGCACGCCCACGATCAAAGCCAGCATGGTCAGCAGATGAGTCAAAAACTGAAACGACTCCACCGTGCGGTTCATTTGCTCAGACAGCAGCGCAGGTCGTTGAACGGTGTAACCGGCGCCGACCGCCGCGCGTATGCGTGCCGCGACCTGGTCCACGTCCGCCGCCTTTGCCGTCACCACATCGAGACGGTCGGTTTTGGCTGTTTTTCCGAAGGCGATTCTGGCGGCGTCGATGTCCATGATCGCGACGTTGCCGCCGTATGCTTGCGCAAGATCGGTGTTTTCGAGCACGCCGCGGACCACGAGCCGAGCCACGCCGTTTGCGGTCGAGGTCCTGAGCCGTTCGCCCAGCTTAAGGCGATGAGCGTCGGCAAAACTCCGTGTCACGATAATGCTGTCGGCATGGTTCATGAAAGACAGAGCGTCCTGCACGATGGGTTTTGCAGAAGATTTGTTACCGCGCGCGACGGGATTAGCCAGCAGATCCACGCCCAGAACCAGAATCGATTCGTCGCTCGAGAGTAGCCAGCTGCGCGCTTCGATAATGGGAGTGGCGCTGGTGACACCTTCGACTTTTTCGACAAGAGCCCCCAGCTTTTCAGGAAACCCCGCGGGCCCGGCTGAAACCAGAAGCGTGGCGTTGCCCGAAACCGCCGCGACACTTTCATGGAAAAATACCGAGGTCGCGGAATTGATCATCGACAGCGCCACGTATAATGCGGTTCCACAGCAGATGCCCAGAATGGCGAGAGCCACCCGGATGGGCTTCAGGCGAAGGTGGCGAAGTGATACGTACCGCAGAAGAATCATCGGGCGGAGTATACTAATGTTGATTAAAATAGTCAACAATTGAACGTGTATATAAATTATTGTAATTATTGATAAAATATAGGTTTTGGAGTTCCTGTGGCGACCGAAAGGATCTTGGGCCATCATGGTCTCATGACCGACCCCGTGCTGGCTGAAATAATGGGCGCTCTCGAGATGCCGCCCGAAGGGCTCAAACAGTGGTTTTCTCACCTCGAAGACTTCTGCCGCAAGCACGGAGGTGACCGTACCTATTCTGATTTGCTCAAGTTAATCGCCGAATGTCAGCAAGAGTGCAAAACAACCCATGAACCTTGATAAGCAATCGGTGTATCTGCGATTCGGAGCCGGCCTGGTGGCGCGCAAGCCGTTCAATGTTTTGATTCAAGTCACCAATCGCTGCAATCTCAAGTGCAGCTTTTGCGATTTCTGGCCCAACGGGGCGCATCCTCGCGAAGAGCTGACGATTGAAGATTACCGCAAGCTTGCCAGCGACCTGGCCAGGCTGGGAACTTTTCTGATTTCAATCGAAGGCGGCGAACCTTTTATTCGGCCCGACCTGATCGAGATCGTGCGCGTGTTCGGCGAACAGCATCTTCCCGTGCTTTATACGAATGGCTGGTATGTCACGCCCGAAAATGCGCGGAAACTTTTCGACGCCGGCCTTCATCAAGTAGGCGTGTCGATCGACTATCCCGATGCCGCGCGCCACGACGCCAAACGCGGCGCCAAGGGAACATATGAAAGGGCATGGGCGGCGATTGAAGCATTCAAGGGCGCGGCACCCGGCGGCGGCAAGCAGGTTCACGTCATGACCGTTCTGATGAAAGACAATCAGGCCGATTTTGAGCGGCTGCTCGAAATGAGTGGCGAGCATGGAGTGGGCCACAACATCACTTTGATTTCGCGCAAAGGCTTTCGCCGGGGCAAGGAGTCGGTGGATCAGTTTCCCACGGCACCCCTGAGCGTTGACTTGGAGCGCCTCTGGCGCAAGCACGCCCACTTTCGCATCTTCCGTGATTATCTTCGCCGCTTCGACTCGTTTGTCACGGGCGGGGACTTGCCCCAGTGCCGCGCGGGCCAGCAGAGCTTCAATATCGATCATCTGGGGTATGTTTCGACCTGCATCGAAAAAATCGATCACCCCGTGGGCAACGTGCGAGACGAGGCGATTTACGAGATTCACAAGCGGCTGGAACGGGTCGAGGAAGTGAAGACTTGTCAGGATTGCTGGACGCTTTGTCGGGGATTCGGGCAAATTCTGGGAAATGGCGCCAGTCTCAATGCGTTTCGGGATTTGATGGGACGGATGGGACCGTGAGCGAAGAGACTGGCCGCATTTTGGACTTTGGATTTTAAGTGAATTCCAAAGTCCAAAGTTTGGCCAGTGACTGGAAGCCCGTAGCCTGTAGCCAGTGACCCGTGAACGGTACCCGATCCGGGCCCTGTGCCCGAACCCGTGCCGCCCCCTGGCTCCGCGTTCATTCATTGGCCACATTTTGCTACGCTTGCCGTCCAAGCAGGTTATCCCTGAGCCTCTCGTTTGCGATGTTTTTTGAAAGTCTTCGTGAGAACTGGAATTTCTCTTCTTTGTGGCTTGGGTCGCGCAGAGCGCGAAGTCTTGTGTTGCGCACCGGATAGTTTCTTGGCCATGCGCATTGCAAGCTCTGTAACTGCGGTATCAAGTTCAACTAGGCTACCTTTGACATATTGATGCACGAGGCTTGCGATTAGAGTTTGGTAACCCAGCCCCTTTTCCTGAGCTTTAAGTTTAATCCCTTCAAGATCTTCAGGCGCAAGGCGCACATTTGTGCGCTCTGATTTGGTCAGTTTTGCAGCAAGGATAGCATTGCTTCTCTCCACATCATCTTTTGAGTCAATCCATTCGTCAGTTCCAAATGAACGTTCGAGTGCTTCTTCTTCAGAGTTGAGTTGAACTGGATTTTTTTTTCTAATTTGATTCATATTAACTATCTCAACGCTAATGCCTCTCTCGCTCAGTAAGGTGTTGTTTGTCCTCATCCCAGCGAAAGGGCCTCATGAGCCTATTGTATGCCTTTCGTGTGCCTAATACAAACACTGATATAATGCGACAAGTCATTGAATTTGCTAGTTTCAAGACATTCAGGCGACGATAGAGAGATGTTTCATTTGTGTCTTGGTCCTGAGTAGACTCAAAATTATGGGAAGAGTCACCAGACCCCGGAGTTTAGCTTTTTTCTCCCAGCAGCGCCTTACGCAAACTCATCCCTCGAAGCGAGCTCACCAGCAAAAGACTTCCCGGCACGATCACGATATACCAGCACAAGATTCTTTGCGTGAGCACCGCCGCCATTCCCAAATTCGTCAACGCCGGATCAAGCAGGTAGTTCGTCATCACCTCGGTAATACCCACTGAACCTGGGACCGGTGAAAGGTAAGCGACCATCAGGCCATTGCTGAATACCGTGATTGCTTTGCCTAGGGGAACCGCCAAGCCCAAGCCGTGGCAAATCACGTAGCCGATCCACCCGTACATCAGTACGAACGCAATCGAACCGGCGTGACAAACAAGGTGCATGTAATGCGTGGAGCTGGCGATCTTTGACAAGGCCTGGGCTGCATGGTCGACGCCTTGAATGATTTTGCCCTGCCACACTGGCTTTACGACAAAGGTAAGCCTTCGCTCGGCCCAAGCATGAATCTGGCGCGGAAAAAGCACGACCAGGCCCAGAAAGGCGACCAGCGAGGCCATTGGTAGTAGGTAGAGAGGAAGGTGCCGCGCAAGGTGTTCGGGCACGTGCACGTCGCCACGCAGCTCGAGCGACACCAGCGCGATGGCGCAGATCCACAACGTCATGTATATGCTCTTGGTGATCGTAACGGCGGTGGCGGTTCCCACGGCCACTCCCTCGCGTACGAGCAGAAATACCATGGCGGGAAGGTGCAGCTCGGCTGACGGCGTGAGCGAGGACACGAAGTAGCTGACGCACGTCAGCTTGAGGGCGACGGTGATGGGCAGCTTGAAATCGAAAATTGCCAGCAGCGAATAGAAGCGAAGATAGTCGAGCAGGTAAAACGCCACGGTCGACATTAAGATCACCGCCCAGTGCGCCGCCGAGATGCGGCTCAGGGCCTGGGCGTAAGCTGAAAATCCGCCGGTGAAATGGGCGAAAAAAAATGGTGCCGCAGCCAGTGTTGCCACGAGGCAGATGCCCCAGAATAAAATCTTGCGATCAGCCACGCATCCGTCCGGCGCGTGCGATGGTTTTACGAAGCAGCAACTCCAGAGCCAAAAGCCCCGCGACAAAAAACACCGTGTTCAGCGCGAAGTAAACCCAATAGCTCGTGAACTGCGCGCGAAACGACTCGTGCATGTCGTACACCTGGTTGACGTTGAAGCGCGGGCCGGTGGCCAGCCTGGTTGCGAGCTGCACGCCATAAAAGAAAAGCGCGGCACGCCACCAGATGCCCGGTTTCGCGGGCAGGCGGGACATGGCGTACAGGCCCAGGGCGGCGCTGCCCAGGTGAGTGAAAAAGCTGTGCGCCTGAAAGCCGCTCACCGAAAAGCCGTCCAGGAGCCAGGGGCCGATGCCCAGCAAAATCCAAAGCGTCGCGATCCAGGTCAGCCCCGGCCACGCCGCGAGCATTCCAATGCCCAGGGCCACGTTCGAAACATTGCAGATCCACCACAGCTCGGCCTGGTTGCCATTCTGAAAATATCCGTACGCCGTCCACGCGAAAAACACGAGCGGAAGGGCTCCAAGACAGCGTAGGCGCTTCACGCGCGCTTGCCTGCCCGGCGCAGAAAAAGCTGAAACAGCGCCGCGGTGTGGCCGGCCGCGACCGGGATTATTTTTTCGGCCTGCGCCGCCACGGTTTCACGAGTCAAAATCGATCGCGCGCCCAGCCGCCTGAGCAGCCTGCCGTGAGGGCTATTGGTTTTATCAGACTCAAAGGATTCGGTGAACCTCGACATGGCCTCGATCAGATCCGAGGCGCGCTTGGGTTCGGTTTGGCTGCGCACCGCGGGCAACGCCAGGAGCCTGGCCCGGTTGCCTTCGATGAACCACTCGTAGGGGTCGGTTTCGTGCACCACGCGATGCACGTGCACGGGGCACGCCATGTCGGCCAGCAGATGCGCGGCGCGGCCCAGTTGCACGAAGGCCGCCGCTTTATTGCCCGCGCGGAAATGATTCACGGCACGCGCGTGGAAACGATTGCTCTTGGCTCTGGCCCCTGGCCAAAGAAACGGGAAAAAACCTCCAGGCAGGCCCGAGCCATAAAAGTGACTCAGCGAAAGATGCTCGATGACGCTCTTTACGCCGGGAATGTACCAGACATCCTCGCGAAACGCGCCCAGGATGATGGCTTTCTCGTAATGATTGATCAGGGGGTCGTTCAATTCCCGAGTTGCCATGCTGATGATGAGTGAAAGCCCGTTTATGCGCATTGAGTCCCTTAACGTCTATAGTACAATGAACTGATGAAATTGGCATATGCCGATGTTGCTCAGCGCCACGCGCAGTATCTGAATCCGGCTTTCATCAAGCTGCTGGGAACGTTGGGCTACGGGCGGCTGTTCACCCGCGCAGAAGACGTCGCCGTGTGGGACGACACGGGAAAGAAATATCTCGATTTCAACGCGGGTTTCGGCTCGATTACCCTGGGGCATTCTCATCCCAAAGTTGTGCGGGCGATGCACGAGGCCCTTGAGTCCAAGTCCTATAATTTTTTACACCTGGGACCCAGCGGCGCCGCTGCCGATTTTGCCGAGGCGCTGGCCCGGCGCGTGCCACGCCCCCTCGAGATGACGCTGCTAGCCAGCAGTGGAGCCGAGGCGGTTGAGGGCGCGATGAAGCTGGCTGTACGTGTTACGGGGCGTTCAAAATTCGTTTACATGGACGATGCCTTTCATGGCACCAGCCTAGGTACGCTGGCGGTCATGGGCCGCGATCATTTTCGCAAGCCGTTTGAAAAAATTCTGCCGCAGAATTACCGGGTCGATTTTGATGACCTTGAGGCTTTGGAATCCGTACTACGCGGCCGCGACGTCGCGGCGGTTCTTCTGGAGCCGGTGCTGTGCGAAGGCGGAGTTCGCTTTCCAGCCGCGAATTACTTCGAAGAAGTTCAAAAAATCTGCAGGCGCCACAAAACGCTGCTCGTGTTCGACGAGATTCAAACCGGGCTGGGGCGAACCGGCGCTTTGTTTTCGTGCTCGCGCATGAAAGAACCGCCGGACGTGCTGGTGCTGGCCAAGGCGCTGAGTGGCGGGCTGATGCCCATCAGCGCTACCGTCACTACCCGCGCGCTTTTTGAGAAAGCCTTTGGCGGCAAGGACGATTTTGACCTGCACAGCTCCACATTTGCAGGCAACGCACTGGCGTGCGTTGCGGCCAAGGCCACGCTCGAGGTGATTGATGACGAGAAGCTCGTCGAGAACAGCCAGCAAATGGGTGCGTTGCTTCTTGCCAGGCTCAAGGAGGTTTTGAAGGGCCACCTGCTGGTGCGCGATGTTCGCGGTCAGGGGTTGTTGGTCGGGGTGGACATCGGCCCCACCGATCGCGGGCTGCTCAATCAACTGGCGCCCGGGCTGGTGGGCGGCGCCGCCGAAATGGCGATTGGCCAATGGATGGCGCTTTGCCTGCTCGAAAAAGGAATTTTGATTCAACCTTCGTCGCATCGGTGGAACGTGCTCAAGTTCGAGCCGCCGCTGACCATCAAGGCAGGCGAAATCGAAGCCGCGGTACAGGCCACCAAAGAGGTGTTTGACAATTATCGGTCAGTTTCCGCGTTGGCGGTAGCGATCAGCAAACGTCTGGGCTCGCAGTTTTTTAGCGGGCTGGGGGGCTGATGCTGAAAGGAAAACGAGTTCTGATCACGGGTGGGTCGGGTGCGTTGGGACGAGCGCTTTGCCTGCGTGCCGCCCAGGAAGGCGCCTCGGTTGCCTTCACATATCATTCAAATCAGGACAGAGCGGCGCAAACCCGCCGCCAAATCGAAGGCGCAGCCCGGAAAGCGCTGACGTTCCAGGTTTCGGCTTTGGAGAAAGCCGCGCTGGAAAAAGTCGCGCGTGAGATCGACAAAGCCTGGGGCGGAATTGACGTACTGATCAATAATGCGGGAATCAACCAGCCCATGCCTTTTTCGCTGATGGAAGAGAAAGACTGGGACCTCGTGGTGGACACGAACGTGAAGGGATTGTATCTGACAACGCACGCGATACTTCCGTTCATGATTCGCCAGCGCCAAGGAGTTATTCTGAACGTCAGCTCGCTGGCCGGACTGAAGCTCATTGAAAACCCGGTGCATTACAGTACCAGCAAAGCCGCCGTCAAAGGCTTCACGGAATCGCTTGCCGTCGAGGTGGCGCGCTACAACGTGCGCGTGAACTGCCTGGCCCCCGGCTTGCTTGACGAGGGCATGGCTGACCTAGCCCCCGACTACAAGTGGAGCGACTATCTGAAGATGGTGGCCCTGGGCCGTCGAGGAACCACCGCCGAGGTCGCACGCTGCGCCGTCTTTCTGGTTTCCGATCGAAACAGCTTCATGAATGGCTCGACGTTGCATATCGACGGGGGTTTTTAAGATGAATCGGCCAAGGCCTTGCCTGGTATTTGGCGGCACGGGCGCGGTGGGTTCAGAAATCTGTCGTAAGCTTTCGCGTGACGGCGCGCAGGTGACGTTCACGTATTATAAGAACGAGGCGCGCGCGAGAGAGTTGGAACGTGAGCTGCCCGGCTCGCATGCCGTGAAATGCGACCTGAGCGATCGCGAGATGACGGCTCAGATAATTGCCCACGCCGCCCAGACGATGGGCGGCCTGAGCGCGATGACGTTCGCCGTGGCGCCTCCAAACCATGATCTGCACATCGACATGAATCAGATTTCACGGACAGCCATGCAGGACATGCTCGATTTTCACGTCGCAGCCCCGTTTGCGGCCTGCCAGGCCGCGGTAAAGCTTCTGCAAAAAAACGAGAATGGCGCCAACATCGTTTTCATCGGTTCGCTGGCCGGCAGCAAAGCTGTGCCGGCACCCATTCATTTCGCTGCCTCGAAGGCCGCGTTGCACGGCCTGGTAGAAACGATGTCTAAAGAGTTGGGGGCGCAGAACGTGCGGGTGAATGTCATTGCGCCCGGGCTGCTCGATGGTGGCTCGTCTTCGACCCTGAGCGCACTGTGGCGGGAAGGTTACAAGCGGCGCTGCCTGCTGCGCAGGACCGGCAAGATGAGCGAGATAGCGGAAGTCGTCGCCTGGTTTTGCCTCGAAAACACCTACATCACCGGCCAGGCGGTCGTGGTTGATGGCGGCCTTTAAATTGCCACAATAACGCGGGCTACCCGGCAAGTTTTTCCGAGGCTCGTTTCCTGCCTGTCATAGGAAGGGGTTGAAGCGGCGAATAGTAAGAATGGTGTTTGGACCGCCCTCTACACAAGCGAAAGCGCTGAAGCGCGCGTTGCTGGCCGGGCTTGCGGCCTGGCTGTTTGCCTTCGCCCACAATGGTGGCGCCAGCGAATGCGCTGATCTGCTCCTGCTGCCAGGTTCACCCGCGATCATTGAAAGTTTTTCAGCATATTTGAGCTCGACCTCGCCGGACTTTGAGACGGTCAAGGCCCTTCTTGGCTCGTTGGAGTTCATCGACACGAGCGACGCGCAGGTGCAGCAGCGGCTGAAGCCTGTGACAACCCAGCTGCAGCTTTGGGCAAACCGCCTGGCCACCGAAGCCCCACTTACTTCGGCCACGCCCGCCGATTTGCAGGCGGCCTCGAACAAGCTGCGGCTGCTCAATACACCCGCGCTTCGCAATCTGCTCGGCGATGCCGCCTTGCAGTCGCTCGTCGGAAGGGCGGCGTGGGTCTACAACCGCGCCATCTGGGACGCCTCGTTGGATCGCCCGGCTAAAATCACGGCCATTGCTGAAGGACTGAAAGCGCCATTGGCCGCCGCCGCGGCAACTCCATCCGAATCCAGTCCGCCGCCGGCCCGCGCCGTTAACGTAAAGGTCGTCACCGGCGACGTCATGACCGCCAAAGCCAGCGCGGTAGTCGCCACCATCGAATGCGATGGCTTGTGCGGCAGCAAAATCAACGCCTCGCTGCGCCCGTATGTCACCAAGGCGATTCAAGGTCGCACCCTGGCCGACGGCCAGACGCTGACGGTATTCGACAGCCATTCAAATCCCGAAGCCTCCAGGAATTTCGTGCTGATCGTCGATGATCAAAAGCTGCCGCTGAACATCATCGTGACCCGCGCGCTGCTCGAGGCTGAAAAATCAGGATTCACCTCGGTGGTGCTGCCCGCGCTGCGTACGGGCTACGCATTTGGTTCAGTAGAGATATCTTATGAACAGGTAGTCGCGGAAATCAAAGCGGGTGTGGCTCGTTTTGCCGGTGAAAGCCGGGGCACCCTGACCGACATTTCCATCGCCGTCCGCAATGACGGCCCGCTGACCGCTTGCGCAGTTCACCGAGTTCATTCAGCAGATGATCGAGCATGAAGCCGCGGCCAACCCCGAGGTAGCCGATTTCTATACCTACATTACCGTAGATCAACATCTGGTCAAGAAAGGCGAAACCCATCGCCGCGGCGGAATTCACATCGACGGCGTCCAAGGCGCGCGCTATCCGGTTAAAATCGTGCCCGAGCACACTTATTCGGCCAGCGACAAGGTGGGCACCGTCTTTTACGCCCAGCCGTTCGACCTGCGCGGGCTCGACCCCAGCCGCCAGCACGTGCACGCCGAAATCGAACGGCAGGCCAAACCCGAAAACCGCGTCATCACCGACGACTACGGTTTATATTTCTGGGATTCCTATTCGGCCCACGAGGCCGGTACGGCAGACCAGGACGTGGTTCGCACCTTTGTGCGCATCGAATACAGCAAGAAGGTTTACGACGGAGTGGGCGACACTCATTCGCCGCTTTTTGATTACCACTGGCCCAGCGTGCCGCGCCCCATTCCCGAGGCTCTTGACGACCGCCCTCTTGCAGCGGCTCTGGATGCCCGGGCCAAAGAGCTGGGGTCGCAGGGTTATTCGCCCGAGCTCGCCGATATTCAGCCCTGGGTTCCGCACACGGTTAAAAACCTGCGCGAGTATCTTACCGATAATCTGGGCAGGAAAACCGTGACCGCGGCGAGCGCGGCTTCGGCCAAATTCCTGATCGTCGTGGGTGAAGGCGCCGATGCGCTGGCCAAGGCGCGCGCGCTGGGTTGGAAGATCGGCAAACAGGTCGATAAAAAAGAAGGGTTTCACCGCGTGCTCGAGGCCAAAGATCCCCAGGGCCGCAAAGGCTTCGTCATTCAGCGCGTGAATGGCAACGACCGGATCCTGCACATCCAAAGTCTTTTGAAGCTGGCCGGCGTACCCGAGGCCGATGTGCAGACGGTGGGCGGTACCCATAGCTGGCGTGCCGATTACCGCCGTGCTTTTTCGAACATGGGTTACGTGCCCGATCTGGTGGTTTACGGGTTCTCGAATACGCTGATCGACTCAACCCTGCTGCGCAATGCTTTCAAGAACGGCCGCCATTTCGCGGCCCTTACCCGCAACTACAAGAAAAAGCTCACGGCGATCTCGGGTCAGGGCAAGTCAGACCTGGATGGAATGACCATGCAGGTGCTTGAGCTTGCCGATGGGCGCCGGGTGTGGTTTCTGCACTGCATGTTCGGCGACCTGGCCCGTGACCTGGTTGGCGCGGTGGCCGACCATGGCGTCAAGAACGTCACATTCATCGGCTCGGCCGGGTCACTTGACCCCGGCATTCCGTTCGGCTCCATGATTACTCCTGCCGTTTATCGTCACGACGGTACCGATGAGCCACTGAACCTGCCCGCGATTCCCGGCATTCCGAATCGCGGGCTGTATCAGAAAGTTCCAACGCCAAATGTGGGAACGCAAACCTGGACCGCGCAAACCCGTGCCAGCGGAGTGGATGTCGTGGAGTCCGAGCTGGGTCACGTGGTCGAGGAAATGCGCCTGCATCCGGGTGTTCGCCTGCAAGTGGCGCTGGTCATTTCCGAGGTGGCCTCGGGGCCGAATCATCGCGACATGACCGAGTGGGGTTTGAGCGATCTTCGCAAGCTGTTCCCGGACCTGAACCGGGTCATGGACGCCTCACTCGATTCGCCCGACAAAAGCGTCTATGTGGTCAAGTCGTACAAGTCGGTGCCGTTGCTCAGCGGACCATGACGTTACTGGCCTGCAAGTATTCGAAATCGTTGGCCGTGCGTCGTAAGAATGCCAATTGTGTACTCGATCCCGAACGTCTATATTCACCAGTATGACAAAAGACAAAACCTCTTTTCCGAAGGACCAGGTCAAAGTTCTGCTGCTGGAAAATATCCATCCTCTGGCCAGGGACCTTTTTGCGGCTGAGGGTTTTCAGGTCGAAACCCTGACCGGCGCTCTTAATGAGGAACAGCTCAAACAAAAGATCAAAGACGTGCACGTGCTGGGAATTCGCAGCAAAACCTACATCAGCGACGCGGTGCTGGCCGAAGCCAATCGGCTTTTGACGATAGGCGCCTTCTGCATCGGCACCAACCAGATCGAGCTTGCCGGCGCCAAAGCCCGCGGCGTTCCGGTTTTCAACGCCCCTTTCGGCAACACGCGCAGCGTGGCCGAAATGGTGATCGCGGAAATCATCATGCTCTCGCGCCAGCTGGCCCAGCGCTCGATGGAGATGCACAAGAAGTCGTGGAAAAAAATCTCAAAGGACTGCCACGAAGTTCGCGGCAAAACCCTGGGCATTGTTGGCTATGGCCATATCGGCTCGCAGCTCTCGACGCTGGCCGAGGCCTTCGGCATGCGGGTCATTTTTTATGACATCCTTTCGAAGCTTCCGCTGGGCAATGCAAAAGCATCGAGCACTCTGGCCAATGTGTTGAACGAGAGCGATTTCGTCACGCTGCATGTGCCGGCTACTCCGCAAACGCATTGCATGATCGGCGCCGAACAGCTCAAGATGATGAAGAAGGGCGCTCACCTTATCAATGCCAGCCGCGGAACGGTGGTTGAAATCCCGGCTCTGGTCGACGCACTGAAGTCGCGCCATCTGGGGGGCGCGGCGATAGACGTGTTTCCAGAGGAGCCCGAAAACAATACTGACCACTATCTCACCGAGCTGCAGAATCTGGAGAACGTGATTCTCACTCCTCATATCGGCGGTGCCACCGAAGAGGCGCAGGCCAATATAGGCGAAGAGGTGCCCACAGCCCTGGTTCGGTTCGTGAACACCGGCTCAACTTATGGCGCCGTGAACTTTCCGTCCATTGACCTTTCGCCTACGCGCAACAGTCATCGCATCCTGAACGTCCATCAAAACGTGCCGGGCGTGCTGGTCGAGATCAACCGCATCGTGGCCGACCTGGGTGCCAATATCAATGCGCAGATGCTGGCCACCGAGGGCGACATCGGGTACCTGGTGCTGGACACCAATCAGGCTCCGTCGCTTGAGCTCAAGAAACGCATAGAGGAGCTCAAGACCTCGATCAAGACCCGCATACTTTATTGACTGTCATCAGTCGAAAATTTTTCCGGGATTCAGCAGCTTATCCGGATCAAAGGCCTGCTTGAGAGCGCGAAAAATGGCCAGCTCGGCCGGGGTGCGC
>JACQAW010000274.1 GCA_016194725.1 Deltaproteobacteria bacterium | reverse complement strand
TTGCTGGCCTGACCGCCTACAACGCCCAGCAAATTCGCGCCATGGCGTATGCATCGGCATCGGGAAGCACCGAAGAAAACAACAAAGGCGCCATATTTGGCGCGTTGATGCTGTACCTGAACTTCATCAACATGTTTTGGGCCTTGCTCCGACTGTTTGGCGATCGCCGCGAATAGGCTGCTCGATTTTAAGCAGTTCCGGCTCGGAATCTTGTAAACAGTGTCATTTTATTCGTACCCCACCCGCTGAGACAATAGCTCTACAGAGGGAGAGCTACAAAACCAAGATTCAATAGGCACGGCCTGCGGAAGGACTGAAACTCACAGCGCTTGCTTGAAAAACGCTTCGCCACCACGTCCATCGCGCACGACCGGCAGAATCACGGTATGCCGCCCATTGGGCGGCGGACTGGTGGGCGGCACGAAGCCCACCGCATCGGTGCTCAAGGTGCGAAAGGAATCGACCGAGCCGTCGCTGATGAACCAGGTCGTGATGAGCTGTTCGGTTTGCTGAACCGTGCTGCCATCGCCCTGAATGGCCACGAAAGTTTCGGCCGAGTTGGCGCCGAACAGCGGCGAAAGAAATACCTTGTCCGTTCCCAACATGGTGTAAGCGCTGCCCCCCGACATGATAGCGGTGATGCTGGGGTTCTGATTGGCCACGGCTCCAAGCGCGGGCTTGACCGAAACCAGGACTCGCTTGAACGCCGTAACCGTGGCGCCATCAGCGGCAATGAGCTTATAGACGAAAAGGTAAGGAACGCCGATAGCCTGTTGAATCGCGCTGGCATTCGTAAAAACAGAGGCCGGCAGAGTGACGGCGATCGTGGACGTGGCGGCACCTGTAAAATCCGGGGCCGCGATGCCGGTTACCGCGGCGGCCGTGGGTCCGACCAGCACCACGCGGGTATCCGAGCCCACGCAGGTGGGGTTTGCGCCGACACCGACGCCGGGGTCATTGCAGGCTTCGGCAGTGAAGGTCAGCGCGCGTCCGCCACCGTTGACGTCGCTGACGACGGGCGTGATGGTCACCAACGTACCCACGGGGGCTTCGGGCTTGTCGGCTATGAGTGCCAGCACTCGAAGATCGCCCAGCTGAATGTAGGTGGGCAGGTTGTCTTTACTGCAGGCGACGCCGCTCATGGCGACCAGGATTGAGAGAAACACGGTTTTATTCATGGGTTAAAACTCCCCTTTGATTCCGAAGGTCGGAAGAATCGGCAGATCGTTGACGGTGGTTTTGCTCTGAAAGTCATAGGCATAGCGAATCAGCTCGGGGTTCTGATGATTCGTGACGTTCTGGACGTCGAGATAAAAGGACAGGATCCATTTGTCGTAAATCCATTTTTTGTCGAAGCGCAGGTCGAGCTGGTAAAAGGCCGCCAGCCGGTCGCTGTAAAAGGGGCCGCGATTGGCCACGTACACGTCGGCATCGGCGTCGAACGTGCCGCTCGTGACCGGCGTTACCGGGTTGCCCGTGGAATATCTGAACCGGCCCGAAATTTTCCAGTTCCGAGGCAGGTCCACGCTGGCAATGGCCGTCAGCACGTGCGTCTGGTCGTATCGAAAAAGATAATCGGTACCGTTCTGGTCGGTACGCGTGCTGCGCGAAAGCGTGTAAGAAAGCCAGCCGGTCCATGGCTTGAAGTTCATCTTAACCAGGGTTTCGCCACCCAGCACCCGCCCCGAGCCGGTATTTGCGAAATTCAGCGGAACGGTGGCGCCGTTGCGCACGACCAGGTTACTGGAGGGCACAACGAGATTATAAAGATATTTATAGAACGGGCCGCCCGACACGACGAACCCATCCGACGAACCTTCGCGAAAATCTTTTTCCGCCGACAACGCCACGTGAGTCGCGCGCGAGGATTTTACGTCGGGATTGCCGAAAGTGGAGTCGGTTTCCTGATCCGACGGCCGCTGCGTGTACATGCCACCCGCGAGCCGGACATTGAAATACTCATCGACGTCGTAGCGCAACCCCAGGCGCGGAACCGGCAACAGCTCGTTGGTGTCGTTGTAATAATCGATGCGGGCGCCCGGCAGCAGCGTCCAGCGCGACTCTTGATCGTGCAAAACATTGCGCAGGTAAAGACCGAGCTGGTCGGCGCGTTTGTAAACATGGGCGGCCATCAACGTACCGGTCGAAATGGGATTTCCGATACCGCCGGCATTATTGAAGCTGGGAATGCGCAAGTCGACATTGGACCAGGTGTAGCGGCTGTCAAAACCGGCGTAGGATTTCCAAAAAGGGGTTAGCTGCTGTTCGAGTTCGGCACGGCCCGACAGCACGTATTCGTTCAGATAGAAATAATCGCTGCCCGCGTCGAACCTGACCCAGTCGCGGCCAAAGCCCAACGAATAACGGCTGGTGGTGGTTTCGCTATGCTTGTGGGTAAGCTGAGGAATGAGACGGTAGAATGCCGTGATATTGTCGAAGTTGCCGCGAATCGAGGGGTCCTGTTTTACGGGCTGCGTAAACAGAAACTCGAGCTGATCGCGTGAGCCCACGCCCACCACTTTGAAATGATCGCGGGGTGTAAGCTCGGTTTCGTACATCATCGTCGTGTCGGAAAACTGCGGCGCGACGGTAAGATTCAGGCTGGAGTTGTTTTTCAAAGCCCGGCGCAGCACGGCGCCGATGTAGCTCTGGCGCGCTGAAACCATAAACGAGCCGTACTCGCCCACCGGCCCTTCCAGCAGGCCGCCGGAGTTGAAAATATCGACGAAGCCGAAGCCCTGCAGGCGGTTTTTTTTCGGCGAGCGAGTCCATACGCCCACCTGGCCACCCAGCGCGCGGCCATATTCCGGCCCATACCCTGCCGCCAGGTATTCAACCCGGTCGATGCTTTCGGGTATCAGCACCGAGGTCAGGCCGCCGAAATGAAATATGATAGGCACTTCGTGGCCATCGATCCAGTAGCGGGTATCTTGTGGAGCCGAACCCTCGATGATGACCTGCGAAGAAAAGCCGTTGGCGCGGGCGACGCCTGGCAGATTCTGAACCGCCTTGACGGGGTCACCGCGCGCGCCAGGCACGGTAAGAAACTCGGACGCCCGCAAAGTTCGCGCGGAGTCGTCGCGGTTCTTGGCTTTGCCGTAAATCGTGGTCTCGTAGACCTGGTAGGAGCTTTTTTCGAGGTAAAGCTGGCGTGGCTTGCCGTCAGCGCCCGCGACG
Source organism: Deltaproteobacteria bacterium (assembly GCA_016194725.1). Classification (GTDB taxonomy): domain Bacteria; phylum Bdellovibrionota; class UBA1018; order UBA1018; family UBA923; genus JACQAX01. The sequence continues at coordinate 782 of JACQAW010000274.1, read as the reverse complement.
TCTTTTTTATCCAGCTTTTCATAGCCTGCCAGATTGACTACCCAGTTGAAGGGGCCCTCGGGAACATTTTCAACCGTGAACTTTCCGTCCTGATCGGTGACTGCCTTGATTTTTTCGGGTAGGATATAAATATTCACCGATGGCAATGGCGCACGGGTGCCGCGTTCGAGCAATATTCCGGTGATCGTCACGCCCGAGCCGGCCCAGGCGCCCGAGGCAACAAAAAATGCGAGGAAAGTCGCGAGCAGCAGGCTACTTTTGAAGAACGAATCGATACGCATAACGAATCCTCACGGCCACGGGCTTGTCTTGCAACAGCGCAGGCTTGAATTTGAAATTGCGAACTGCGGTCAGTGCCGCTTCGTTTAGACCGGCTCCCGGCCCACTTACCAACTTTGCGTCGCGCACCGCACCCGCCTGGTCAATCAGAATGTCCATGACGACGGGCCCCTCGACATTTTTTTTCTGCGCCTCAGGTGGGTAAGGAATTCGCGCCTCGCTGGCCAGTTCGGGCATGCGCGTGACCAGATATTCATCAGTGGGCGTAGGCAGCGAGTCGGCATCACCAGGCTTTAGCACTTCCTCGTCGGGCGCCTTAGCCACGGTATTACCCGCTTTAAGAATTTCGCCGTCATTTGATGTTATCGCTTTGCGCGAAAGCCCGTAAACGGCGCGAAAATGCTCGTGAGCGCCAGCGTGCGGCGGTGCTGCATGGGCTTCCGGAGATTCCCGCGCCGCTGGCGACAATCCGCGTGTTTCCGAAGCCGCTTAAGACCGGCAAC
>JACQAW010000273.1 GCA_016194725.1 Deltaproteobacteria bacterium | reverse complement strand
GTTGTAGTCGATTTTTCCGATGGTCTGCTTTGAGCTGCCCGGAGTGGTCCAGCTCAGAAAGTTTTCAACATAGACCAGCCCCGATTCTTTTCGCATCGATAAGCCAATCGTTCCGACATCGCGACCAAAAGGCGAATTCTTGAGCTCCTGGGCTGATAGAGTATTGAGCGAAATGGTGCTGAAAACGCCAATGTCAAAACCGCGCCGCGACCAGATGCGCATGCGTGGCGAGATACTGAGCGGCCCCATCAGGGTGCTGTCGCCGAATTTGAGAATCGAAGCTTCCAGCCCCAGGCCAAGCGGCGTGCGCGAGCTGCCAAAGGCGTACAGGTCGCTGTGAATCACATGCATCTTGCTGATGCTGTCGCTCGAGGGCGTCGAGCTGTCCTTGAACTGACGATACAGGTAACCCACGTTCGACGGCTGTTCAAAACGCTGGGGCATTGGTACCTGTGGCCTGGATTCAGCCACGAGCACCATCGGCTGAGCTGCTACCGTAGGTTCGACCGGCATAAGACCGGCAGCTGCTTCCCGAATACGGTCATTACTGGCCTCGGGCGAAGTGATCGCCAGCGTGATGCGTGAAACGACGCTTTCATCTTCGCGAACTTTCGCGGGTAGCGACCGGTGCAGGGCCTCGTGAATGTGCAGCGACACCAGCTGATCGGCATCGAGCCCCTCGGCCGCCGGAAAATAACGAGTCGGGGCATAAGGCGTCGCAAAGGTACGCGCATAAACCTGGCCCTTCATATTGGTGTGAAACGAGCTCTGATCGCCGGGTAGCGCCGCGACATCTTTCTTGGCCAGATACAGATTCGAGTTGGCCAGCTCGGGCAGAAGCGAGCCCAGTCCGGGTATTCCCGCCGTATTCAGCTTGTTCAGCAGCTCGACGGCATGAGCGCGGCTTTCCAGAATTTTTCCGCTCGTAATGGACGTGGCGCCTTCGAGATCCGTGCCGTCATCGCCATTGCCCACTTTCACGGCCGCCCCAAGCAAGGTGGCCGGCATCATGATCGCCACAGCCAATACAAACCAGCTATTTCTTCCCATTGTCTTCTCCTTGCGTGAGCCTGAAGCAGGCCACTTCCAATTGATAAACTTCGCCACGCTTTTTCCCCTGCGAATAGCGTTGGACGATGCGATCCTGAAAATCTGAAATCTCTTTTTTGAGCGCCGGCAGCTGCGCCGGGTCCAGCGCCAGGCTGATGCCCGAGATGTCCCGCTCGAATACGCTTTGCAGCTCGAGTGCCTCGATGGCCTTGCTCAAAAGCGTGCGATGGTAGTTGCGAATGGCCTCGGACGGAATGCCCGAGGGCGTCATCACATAGTCTTTTACGGCTACAAAGCTTTTGCCCTTGCGCTCGATCAGCCCCACGCGCTCCAAACGTTCGAGCGCGATGCGCACTTCGGTTTCCGAAATGGCCAGCCGGCGCGCAATCCATGTCGTATCCCATTTGAAGTCGATGCAATCGGCCAGCGTCAGGATAGCAAAGCAAAACCAGTCCGAAACGACATGAAACATGTCGAGCGTAAGCTGACGGCTGGACAGAGCCAGCGCCGGCACCTGCCCATGCAGCAGCTGCTCTTCGCCCTGTACCAGCGAAAGAAGATGATTTTTCTCGTCCATGCTCAGATCGAGCTTGATCGCGATCTTGACGGCGAGCTTGAAGCTGAGCTTGCGTTTGCCACGCAGAAGCTCGGAGAGCTCGCCGGGGCTTACGCCAAGCTGGCGCGCAAACGAGCGCAGCGAGTAGCGCGGGTTCACCCGCATGCGACGCGCGAGCTCTTCGTTCAGGAATCGAATGTGGGACTCACTCTCGAGCAACATGCCGGTACCCATCCCACGCCGGCTGAGCGGATTCAAGCTGTTTTGGAACAATGTGTTCCAAAATCGGAACATGATATCGTTGGCGCAATGGTTTTCAATCTCATGCTGGTGGCCGCTATTTTCTCCTCAACGCTCTCGCCCGCCATGGGTGACACACCAGCCTACCCTGATTTGCCCGCGGTGGTGGCCGGGCACCCAATCGCGCTGATTGGCGATCTTCAGCACACCTTGTTTTGGGAGCGGCTCATTGGCCGCGAATCCAATGATTCCGGGCGTAAACAGCTGGTCCAGGCGCTGCATCGGGAATCGCCGGGACTGCTGGTGTTACTTGGCGACATGGTGTCTTGGGGCGATAGCCCTTCAAAATGGCAGGACTTCGATTCCCTCATGGCCCCATTTCTTGCCGGCAAAATACCCATGCTGCTGGCTCCGGGAAACCACGACTACATGGGCAATGCACAAAAGGCCCGCCGCAACTTCGAAGAGCGGTTCGCGCAGTTGCGCCTGAGTCACTGGTATTCCCGTTATTACAACGGACTGGGATTGATCTGGCTCGATTCCAACCGCGACGAGCTCAGCCCCGAAGACTGGCAGGAGCAAAAGAGCTGGCTCAAGCAAACTTTAGCCGACATGGACCGCGACAGATCGGTTCGCGCGGTGTTCGTTTTCCAGCATCACCCGCCTTTTACGAACAGCACGGTGACTGATGACAACGAAGCCGTGCAGGCCGACTTTCTGCCGGCGTTTCTGGCAGCCCGCAAAACTCTAGCGATGATCACCGGGCACACTCATTCCTATGAACATTTTAGATCCGGCGGAAAGGACTTCCTTGTTACCGGCGGCGGCGGAGGGCCTCGCGTTTCGCTGCTCAAAGGAAAGAAAAGCCGTCATGAAGATCTGTTTACGAGCCCTTCGCCGCGTCCGCTGCATTTTCTGATCATGTACGTGCGACCGGATGGCGTAAAAATCGACGTTAAAGGCTTTCAATCCCCTGAGCCCATTGACAGCTTCACTCTAAAATTCGCGCCCTAGCGCGCCTGATTTATTTCTTTTTCTTTTCCATCGCGGCTTTGAGCTTGTCGCCCAAGGTTCCGAAACTTCCGGTTGACGCTGTCGCGTTTTTAGCCTCATAGCTCTTCCACTCTTCGGTTCCCGCATCACCCGGAGGCTGCAGCGAAATGCGGCGCTCGGCCGTGCGCAGCTCGCCGATCTGAATCGTGACCATGTCGCCGATTTTTAGTTTTTCGAAAGGAAAGTCGGGGCTTTCGTTGGCTTTGGATTTGGGCAGCAAACCGGTAACGCCTTCTTCGAGCTTGATGAACAAGCCATATGGCTCGCGACGCTCGACTTTACCCTGCACGATCGTACCTACAGCGAACTTGTGGGCCACCAACGACCACGGGTCGTCGCCCACGTCTTTCAGAGAAAGACTGATGCGGCGCTTTTCGATATCCACTTCCTTGATCATCACCGACACTGTCTCGCCAGACTTCACGATTTCGTCAGAACGCATGACTCGTTTGGTGTAGCTCATCTCGGACATCGGAATGAGCCCTTCAATGCCCGGTGCAAGCTCTACAAAAGCGCCGAACTTCGCGCAGTTCGTCACCCGGCCCTGAATCATCTGGCCTGCCTGAATTCCTGGCGGCAGATTGTCCCAGGGTTCCGAGCCCACCTGCTTGAGCGAAAGCGAGATACGAAGACGCCCGCCTTCTTCCGTTTCGATCTTGAGAATTTTTGCGCTGACTTCCTGACCCACGCGCAAGACTTCCTCGGGGTTCGCGACACGCGACCAGCTGAGCTCGGATACGTGAGCAAGGCCATCGAGACCTGGCGCGATTTCGATGAAAGCGCCGAATTTTTCAAGGCGGGTCACCCGCCCATGCACGATATCGCCTGGCTTGCGCTCGTCAGTGAAGGCTCCCATGCTGAGTTCACGCTCTTCTTCCTGCACGCGGCGCCGCGAAACCACGATGTTGCGGCCGCCCTCTTCGAACTTCGTGATCTTGAAATCAAAGCGCTGGCCCAGATATTCTTCGGGCACCTCGATGCGCTTGATGTCCATCTGGCTGATGGGGCAAAAAGCCAGCTTGCCCTTGATCTGCACGCGAAAGCCGCCGTTGCACACTTCCATCACCTTGCCGGCAATGGGCAGCATCATGTCGAAAGCGTCTTCGATGTCATCAGCAAGATTCTTGGAGGTGGGTTTGGGCGACAGACGAATTTCGCCGCCTCGCACCTGGGTTACATAAAGATCGAGCTTGTCGCCCACCTTACAGGTCACTTTGCCTTCAGCATCGGCAAGATCGGGGCGAAACACCACGCCGTCTTTATTCGCGCCCAGCGAAACATACACTTCGTCCTTGCCCATGACGACGATTTCGCCAACGACCTTGTCGCCCAGCGAAAACTTCTTCTGCTGGTCCGCCTTGGTGGACTCGGCAAACATGCGGGCAAATTCACTATCCTGATCAGACTCGATGCGGCGGTTTTTACTCATGGGCCGCACTATCGCATTAGGCGCGGCTTAGATCCACTTCAAAACGCCTATAAACAAGACAAGGCATAGGGCATCGAGCAGGTAAATGCCGCCCAGCACCCAAAGCTTGTGGCGTACCGATTTCAGGTCGTGCACCCAGATGGTAAAGGCGATTGCAGGTGCGTAGGCGACCAGGATAACCGACCAGATATTGGGCCAACCCCACCAGCGATAGTCCCACGTCAGGGCCCCCCAGGCATTGAGCACGGTTTCCACCGCCACGCTAAAGAGCGAAAAACCAAGAATCACCAGCAGCCTATTGGGAACACCGAAGATCTTTTTTTCAGGTCTCGCGGGCAGCAACTTGGCCACGGCCAGCCCAAAAACCAGGAACATCAGCGAAGTTTCGATATTGAGTCCGACGAGCACGAGGTAGGCCGTCGGTCCAGGCTCGGCCCAGAGCGCCGCATAGCCCGAAAAATGGAGCACAAGCGCGTTTACGACCTCGCCCAGCCATTCGATGCCATAAAACGCCAGGCCCGCGATAACCACGTTCCACTTCCTGGCGCTGATTTCCTGGCAGTAAAGATAGGCAATAACCGCGAATATCGGCACCAAGGCCCACTGAAAATGAGTGCTGTCTCTCAAGAGGTACATGGCCTGAACGGAAGCAGGTGACGGACTATTCATGCCGTGAGCATATCAGCATTTTCGATTGCCCTCTGCCATAATTCGATGCTCTTATTTCGGCATGCGAATCCTATTTCTTCTGGTGGCACTGACAGCGGTAGCTGCCCCCACTCTTCCCCAGGGCGCCATCGAGGAGTCGGCCCTCGAAACTCTTCCTGGAAAAAAGCCGCTCATCAAGCGCACCTATCGGCCGCCGAACTACGAAAGCCCGGTTGAATACTTCGATCAGGTCTTCACGCCCAACGACAAGTTCTTCGTGCGCTACCATCTGTCTGACATTCCGAAGCTGAATCTAAAGATCTGGAGACTCACCGTGGGTGGCGAAGCTGCCGGCAAACCGGTAACGTTTACCGCGGCCCAGCTGAAACATGACTTCAAGCAGGTCGAAGTGGCCGCGCTGGCCTTTTGCTCGGGCAACCGGCGGGGCCTGTTCAACCCGCACGTACCGGGTGTGCAATGGGCCAATGGGGCCATGGGCAATGCCCGCTGGAAAGGCGTGCGTCTTAGAGACGTGCTTGAGCGCGCGGGCATCAAGAAAGAAGCCCTTGAAGTCGTGTTTGACGGCGCCGACGGCCCGGTGAATGACAAAACTCCCGACTTCAAGAAAAGTATTCCGCTGGCGAAGGCCCTGGACGACAACACCATCATCGCCTTTGAGATGAATGGAAAACCGCTTCATCAGAGTCAGGGCTTTCCTGCACGTATCGTAGTACCCGGCTGGACGGCGACTTACTGGGTGAAACATGTGGTTTCGATCGAGATCGTCTCAAAGTCCTTTGACGGGTTCTGGATGAAAACCGCCTATCGCATTCCCAAAGGAAAATTTCCGGCGGTAGAAGGGCACTGGCCCGGCCAGGAAACCGATACCAGCGTTCCGATCACGGAAATCGCGGTAAGCTCGCTCATCACCAACATTCGCGAAGATCAGCACCTGCGCTCCGGGCACGCGTTTCAAATCAAAGGTCTGGCATGGGACGGCGGTCACGGAATTTCCAAAGTCGAGTTCTCGAGCGACGGCGGCAAAACCTGGCAGCTCGCCACGCTTGGCCTGGACTACGGCAAATATTCGTGGCGGCAGTTCACGTCGCGATTCACGCCTGCCCAGCCGGGCTCATTTACCATCATGACCCGGGCGACAAACTCCGTCGGGGCGACACAAGGCAACGAGCTTGTGGCAAATCCCGCCGGCTATCACAACAACGTCATTCATAGCCTGATCGTTACGGCGGATTGAGGAACCATGGCAACGATTGCAACGTCTTTGGCATTTTTATCGGCGCTGTCGCTTGCCCCTTCTCACGCCGACGAGAGCACATTCCGGCTGAAAAATGCAAACGGCCGCGATCTTGTCGCGACCAAATGCATCACCTGCCATAGCCTGGATTACATCCCCATGAACTCAAAATTTCTGGACCGCAAGGGCTGGGATGCCGAGGTCCGCAAAATGATCAAAGCCATGGGTGCGCCAATAAACCCGGACGAAGCCGCCACCATCGTGGAATATCTCTCCAAAAACTACGGCCGCGATAACCCGCCTGATTGATACTCCTGCTCAATAATGGTGGCCGGGCGCCAACGGATTGCAGTGCGCATTCTTGTTGGTAAGCTCGCCAGGCAGGCCGGCATCGGACTCGCCGAACTCGGTATCATATTGCAGCTCCTGCTGCTCGTCGCCCTGCAACCCAGCCGTATGCTCGTCACCGGTTTCCTCATCGCCTTCCCGATTGTCTTCCGAAAGGTCGACATGAAAATTGGACTCCATCAATTCCGGGTCCAGCTCACGATGAACTTCGTGATCGCGCGAAGGTATGCCGTGAGAATACAGGATTTCCTCGCCTCGCAGGTTCCCTGTTTCGCACATATCCAGCTGCTGCCTGAGCGATCCCGCTGGGCAGGGCTCACTGGCGGTCGGCTGATGGATGCAATCCTGTCTTAATGGAATTGGTCGCTTGCTCATAAACCGGGCCCCCTTTTCCCGGCTCAATAACGCTGCAAACCAAAAGCCAAAAACAATCAGGCCGGCGGCGGCAGCTCGGCATATGGTCTTGCGCCCAAGCAGCCTGTTCCCCGCCTCAGAATACGACTTCGAGGCTGCTCTTTCCGGTAACGCTCAGCTGACGATTGTCTTTCGGGTTTGCCGTGCTGTTGTCGAGATAAGTTTCCACGGTTTTGTAGTCCGCATAATCGACAACGGCGCTGACTCCGATGCGGACATTTTCACCCAGGTGAAAACTGGCTCCGGCGCCGGTGGAAAAATAAGTTCCCGCGCCCTGTTGATCAAGACCAGGAGTAACGAGCGTCGTGGTCAACGTATCGACAATAGTGGTTGGGGAGACCTGGGTATCTTCGCTTTGCGAGGTCGTCTTGTCTTTTGAAACTCCGTAGAGCAAGCCCGCTTCGACTTTCAACGACAGATCGACGATGCTGCCAAACTGTTGCCGCTCCATTGCGCTGATGCCGGAATAGGCGGCGGTCAGACCTGTATTTCGGTCGTTGTGCCAGCCAATTGCAGCCAATCTGAGGTTGGTGCTGCCCTTGCCATTCCGATTACTCAAAACAAGATCGCCGTAAAAGTCGCCGTGATTCATAGCGGTCGTGGAACGGTGTTCGATACCGAAATGGCCAGCGATGCTGTCCGTGCCACCGCCGACATTGGCATCCATACTGCCCACCGTACGGCCACCCACGCTACCCAGATCGCCACCAATTGCGCCTTCGGCGCCAAGTATTGCATCGCGACCTTCATAACGCACGCCTCCCGTAGCGCCGTAGCCGGTGCTTGCGCCAGAGTCATGGCCAGCGATGCCGCTACCCGTGATCGTAAACCGATTGTAAGAACCATCTTCATCGGCAACTGCGGATGCACTCACGCACACTAAAAATACCGACGCGATAATGGTGAACGACAGAACCAGTGAACCTGGCTTGAATAAAAACATGCAACCTCTCCTGTATTGATTTAAAGCTCTCTTGCGACAGGATATTTCAAGTACCGTGCCCGAGCGCAGTTCGGGGTCAGGGCACGCTGGCGCGCGCAACCCCCTGAAGAGGCTAAAGATATTTCGAGACCTGACCGGGCAGTAAACTGTGCGCACAAGCCGAGCTGGCCGGTGAGATCTCTATGAGAGATTAGACGGCTGCCCAACCTTTCGTGGCCAATCCACGCATCGTCGGTGAGCTGCTCACATCCGTGCGAAAAACTTCGACGCCTGTCAAAGCGTCTTGACGGTGCTTAAAAACAAGCACCCTTTAAGTGCGCGATTTCACGCGCGTGCCGGATGGCATCAGACTTGAAATAGATAGTAGTCACTAGATTCCAAGGGCGAGAGCTGAACCCCCTATACCCCCTAACCCCTACAGCTCTCGCCCACCCCTTCCCCCTGAATCAAAAAACTCCCGGAACCAGCCGCTTCGTACGCGACGCATAAGCAAGGTACTCATCACCAAACTTATCGACCATCATCTTTTCCTCGGGGCCCATTCGCAGCGTAAACATCAGCGTAAAGGCCACCAGCGTCGCTGGGCCGGCAATCCAGTTCGACAGCAAGCAAGCCTGAGCAAGGGCTAGCAGGTAAATCGCGGCGTACATGGGGTGCCGAATGCTGCGGTATACGCCATTGGTTATCAACGAATGGCCCTCACGGACCTGGAGCGTTGCTGACCAATTGGTACCCAGGTCGGCGTGCGCTTTATAGAAAAGCCACAAGTTCAGGGCAAAGCAGCAGACACCGGCTGCAAATGCTCCTGGCGACAAACCATAGTCGGCAAACGACAAAAGCGGCGTGGCCATAGCCACAACAGGCAGAATGAAAACCGCGATGGACATCACCACCAGAAGTGAAATCTCGAGCTTGCCTTTGCGGTCGTCAACGACTCGAATTTTACCGTTTCGGCTGTCGTGCGGAACGCGAATCGCGATTCCTGATAAATTTCCTGCAATGAAAAGCGCATAACCAAACCAGTGGCTCATAACTTCAGGCTTACAGAACACCTCGATTCTTGTCAAAGGTGGCCGCTCAAAACAGCGTGGATTCCATCACGAAGTGCAGTCCCGACACCGGGTCTTCAAAACGGTCGCTGCACACGACAAAGCCGAGCTTCTCGTAAAATTGACGAGCCGATTCCCGCCCATGGCACCAGATCGCGCTTCCGCCTGAACCCGCCACGAATGCACGTCCTGCGTCAATCAATGCGCGGCCGATACCGCGCCCCCTGAATTCGGGGGCTGCGGCCATTCCACGCAGCCGCCACTCCCTCACGCTTCCGGTTCGCGATGACTCCACAAAGGTGGCCACGCCCACCAGCTCATTTTCCACGAACGCACCGAAATGCGCAGTTGTGGGAAGGCTATCCCAGGGGTGAAGCAGGTTTTCGGGGCGCAGCAATGGGCGCAGTACCGCCTGACGCAGGGCCAGCGTCCGTTCTACGGCAACTCTGACGACTCTTATCGACATGTCACCAGGCAAAGTCAGTGCCTTCCTTCCGCGGCTGCCATTCTTTCCAGCACCAGAGTTCCTTCAAAGTCGCTATCGTCCATTTACTCCTCAATGCAGTTGTTTGGTGAGCTGAACCATCTCCGATTCGCGATGGGTGACGCTGTACCCGTGCCGCCCAAACAGACGAATCAACTTCTCGTGGTTCGCTGCCGTATTGTAGATGATCTTCGGCATCTTCATCTCGCTTAACCAGGATTCGACCTTCAAAAGCAGGCTTGTCGCCAGCCCCTGGTTTCTCAAAAGAGGCTCAACATAAATCGTGGAAAAATACCCGAATGCCCGCCCATTTTCATCACGCTCAATTCGGGCAATCGCATGAGCAACAACCCGGCCGTCCCGGTCCTCGGCCAGAAAAACCTTGGCGGTGGTTTGGCTGGGATCGAGATGCCAAAGCACCCGATTCACGAGCCAGTCCAGGGAATACATCGCCGTCGCCTTTTCCTCGCCCACTCGTTCAATGAGGGTCAGTCGCATGCGCAGGGCAACGAGGGAAACTTCAGCTTGCGACTCGGGATTGATTTCCCGAATCTTAATCTTCGCTGGGGACTTATGTTCCACGAAAGCAATCTACGGGAATGAATTGTATTTCGGCAAGTGCAGATGCCGACCTGAAGCAATCAGCTCAGGGCTTTGTTACCATAGCGGCCAAATTGGACTTATTGGCGTTCAATAGCGGAAAGGTCGGCATTGCGTCAATGAATCGATACAGATACTGAATCCTTTGTGGATTCACCTGAGCGGGAGCGAGAAAAGTCGGAACGTTTGACAACTGTCGCCAAGTTCGGCGTCTCATGGAAAGAAAACCGTTGTTTTGAAAGCCCGCATACTCTACTTTAAGCGAGCGAAAATATGCGGTTAAACAGCCTACACCATAACACTTCTCGATTGGCGTCTTCACTGGTGCTCGTCGTTCTTGCTGCTTCCTGCTCACTTGAGACGCCAAAACCGGGTAAGGTTCGCATCGTCATTGATGATCGCCTCAACAAGGATAAGGTGGCGCAGGGCTTGTTCGACGAGATCGGCGCATCATTCGGAATCTTGTCGGGCCCGAGCTCGACTTCGGATTTCAATTGTTTTGCCGTGAACGTCACCGGCGTCAACATCGACGCTAACAATCGATTCGCGTCGGGATGCAGTTCCGCGGATAATATGCATGGCCGTGGCAGCGGGCTGGTGTCAAGTGCGGCAGCGCGTGGCGCCACTATCGAGCTCGATCTGACCGCCGGTATCGATCGTGGTATAGATGTATACGGTTTTTTTCCGACACCGACGATGTGTGGCGGCCCGGCGACCGGCAACTTCACAGGCTATTTTTTGGGTGGGGTAACCCAGAGTATCGTTCAAAACGCCACGATAACGGTGCCCATCACCTTCTCGAGCACGACGCCTCAAGACCTGACCTGCGTGGGATCGGGAACCACGCCGAATTTCAACTATTTCATTTACGTTGCGAACCAGGGCTCCAACGACGTCTCGGCCTATACGATCAACACCAGCACCGGAGCTCTCGCGGCGGTTTCCGGTTCGCCGTTTACGGCGGGAACGAACCCATTCAGTGTCGCAGTGGATCCTCTGGGCAAATTTGCCTATGCAGTGAACGGTACGACCCACGACGTCTCGGCCTACACGATCAACTC
>JACQAW010000076.1 GCA_016194725.1 Deltaproteobacteria bacterium | reverse complement strand
CGGTCGCCGATTTCGATGCCGGCTGCCTGCGCAGGCGAGCTGTCTTTCAGTGCTGAAACAAAGAGTTCGGTGGAATAAAGGCCCAGCTGGTCCAACGGACGCACCGGCAGCGAGACTTCATTCGAAGGCTTGGTGGCCGGCTGCGGGTGACTGTCGGGCGTCCAATAACTCGCTTCGTGAGGCACATAACCAAAATCGAATTTCGGGACTCTCTTGCCCAAGGCCAGCTTGGCTTCGCTTTGAATGGTTTCCCAGTTTTTTACCGTAATGCCATTAAACAAGAGAATCTCATCGCCCGTTTTCAGGCCTGCTTTACCGGCAACGGACGTGGGATTCGAAACGCCCACCGTCGTGTAACGACCAACATTGAAAAGCCCTTCGATCGAGCCCACTTCGACGTTTTCTCCGTAAACACTCAGCCCCGGCACCGGCTGCGGCTCAGCCTTGATTTCGGTAACCTGAACTTTGGGCGCGACCGCGGCAGTGGTGGCGGGAATCGTGCGCTTGATGCGAAATACGAGCTCTTTGTTAGGGGATTCGGATATGACGCGCGCGACTTCTTCGAATTTCGTTACTACCTGGCGGTCAACCGCGATGATCACGTCGCCGCTTCGGAACCCCGTAAGATAGGCCTGGCTGCCGGGAACGACACGCTCGACAATCGGCAACATATGCGGCTCGCCAATGACCAGCATCATCGCGAATATGAAAATCGCGAACAGAAAATTGAAAAGGGGGCCGGCAACGAAAACCAGAAACCGCTTCCAGGCATCCAGGTTGTTGAGCGCCCGGTTGCGATACTGCGGCTCGATGGCCTCAGTGGGATCCTGCCCGTAGAGCTTGACGTAACCCCCGAGTGGCACGATCGAAAGGCAGTATTCCGTCTCGCCCCACTTCTTCTTGAGAAATTTGGGACCAAACCCCATCGAAAAAGTGTCCACGCGTACGTTGAACAGCTTCGCGAAAATAAAATGTCCGAACTCGTGCACGAACACCAGGGGACCCAACAATAGTATGAACGAAGCGACGTAGAGGAACATTGGCTTGGATGCTATCTTGTGACCACACGGCTTATCAACTAAAGATTTTCACGCAAAAGTACATAATCGGCAAACTGAACAGCACCCCATCAAACCGATCCAGAATTCCACCGTGGCCCGGCAGAATTTTACTGGAATCCTTGATCTTGTATGCCCGCTTGAAGAAAGATTCACAAAGATCGCCAATCTGTGAGCTGATTCCCACCAGCACCGCGGTCACCACCGCGCCAAACCAGCTTAAGGCGGCAAAGGCGACCAGCTTGAAGATCATGGTAACAACTACGCTGGAAAGCAAGCCGCCGCCCGCCCCTTCCATCGATTTGCCGGGGCTGATGAGCGGATACAGCTTCGTCCTGCCCCATTTGCGCCCCACGAAATAGGCACCCGTGTCGCCAGACCAGACGATGAACAGAAACAAAAGCAGCCACTTGATGCCGTTAGCCCCGTCCCGAATCAGAGGTAGAAATGCCACGAAAGTGACGACATAAACCAGCACGAAAACCGTGAAGACCAGCTCGTCGAAATGTTTGCGCAAATCGGACGGATGGCGTTCGGCAATCGCCAGAAAGTAGGTAAAAAGCCCCATGAACGAAACAATCAGGCACTCGAGCATCGACTTCGGAAAAAGCATGTTCGCGAATATCGTGAGCCATGAAATACCCACCAGCGCGATCAGCTTTTCGCGGTGATCCGAAAGAGAGTAAAACGCGTTGCTTAGCTCCCAGCACATCAAGCCGCCAAGAATGGCCGAGGCAAAAGATACGCCCAAGTGGCCGCCGATCAGGAAAAGGGCGAGCAGAAAACCGCCGCCGATCACCCCGGTAATGACTCTGGTGGTCGTCTCTTTGCTTTTCTCGGCCGCCTTTTTTGGATCCATCATCGACACTCCATTGGACGAGTTGGGTGTCCTGGGGGCGCTCATACTCGGGCCTCTTCGGCCTGCCTTGCGGTCAGCCCGAATCGCCTCTGGCGCCTCGTGAAGCTGTCGATCGCCATGCGCAGGTCGCTTGGTTTGAAGTCCGGCCACATCGTGTCCGTGAAATAAAGTTCAGTATAGGCCATCTGCCAGAGCAGAAAGTTCGAGATACGCTGCTCGCCGCTGGTGCGAATCAGCAGATCCGGGTCACCCACTGGTGCCGTTGAAAGCTCTTCGGCAAAGTGGTGCTCGCCAATGTCGTCGGCGGCCAGTTCGCCCGCGGCCACCCGACGGGCCAGCCGCTGTGCCACCTGAGTCAGCTCGTCGCGCCCGCTGTAAGAAACCGCCAGCGTTAGCTGCAGGCCCGTATTGTCTTTCGACATCCCGATCGACTCGGTCAGCATTTTACGCACTGATTCCGGCAGCCGGTCCACCGCTCCAATGGCGCGCAGCCGAATGCTCTTATCCATCATTTCGCGCCGTTCCCGAATCAGCCATTTGTACAGCAGACGCATCAGCACGCTGACCTCGACAGATGGCCTGCCCCAGTTTTCAGATGAAAACGCATAGAGCGTCAGAGCCTTCACACCTTGCCTGTCGGCCTCACGAATAATGTCACGCACGCGCGCGCAGCCACGCACATGGCCGAAAATACGCGGACGCCCGCGGCGTTCAGCCCAGCGTCCATTTCCATCCATGATGATCGCGACGTGTTTAGGCGTTTCGGTAAAACCTGACATCAGACGCTCATGATCTCTTTTTCCTTGCCGGTCAGCACCTTGTCCACTTCGGCAACAAACTCATCGGTCTTTTTCTGAACCAGATCACCCGCTTTTTTCGCGTCGTCCTGGGTGAGCACCTTGTCTTTTTCGAGCTTCTTCACTTCTTCGTTGGCGTCGCGACGCTCGTTACGCAAGGCGATCTTGCACTCCTCGCCCATCTTCTTGATCTGCTTTACCAGATCCTTGCGCCGCTCTTCTGTCAGCATCGGCAGCGGCACTCGAATGAGCTTGCCGTCATTCTGTGGATTCAGGCCAAGATCGGCGATCAGAATGGCCTTCTCGATCGCGGGCAGCATATTGGCTTCCCAGGGTTGAATCACGATCTGCCGCGGCTCGGGCGCGCTGATCGAGGCCACCTGATTGATGGGCATGTCGGTGCCGTAGTAATCCACCTTTACTCCGTCCAGCAACGCGGGCGTGGCGCGTCCGGTACGAACTTTAGTGAGCTCGGATTTAAAACCCGCGAGAGTTTTAGTCATTTTCTGGCCCAGAGAATCCAATACTTCTTTAGTCATTTTTTGCCCCCTTCGTTCCCATGGAAACCAGCGTGCCGATGGCCTCGCCCATCACGACATCACGCACCCCATGGGGCCTATTGAGATTAAACACGATGATTGGAAGATCGTTATCCATGCAAAGCGAGATCGCCGTCGAATCCATCACTTTAAGGTTTTTCTGAAGCACTTCAATATAGGTCAGCTCGCGAAAACACGCAAGCTTGCCGCGGTGTCGGTGCTGAAATACGGGTTACCCGTGCCACCCGCAAAGATGACGACGCGTTTTTTCTCCAGATGCCGTACCGCGCGCCTGCGAATATAAGGCTCGGCCAGTTCCTGAATCTCGATTGCCGACTGCACGCGCGTGAAGACGCCGATGCGCTCCAGAGCGTCTTGCAGAGCCAGGCTGTTCATGACCGTGGCCAGCATTCCCATGTAGTCGGCCTGGGACCTGTCCATCCCGTGAGCCGCAGCCGCCAAGCCGCGAAAAATATTTCCGCCGCCCAGCACGATGCAGATTTCTACGCCAAGTTCACGAATCTCCTTAACCTCTTCGGCGATGGCATGCAGGATATCGGTATCGATACCATAACCGGCCTTGCCGGCCAGTGCCTCACCCGAGAGTTTGAGCAGTATTCGTGTATACTTCGGTTTTTCCGAAGCCATCATTGATCTCGCTTTGTTGGTGTTACGATCTTACGCTGGCTGAGACGGAGTGCTGATTCCCTCGCCCAGGGTGAAACGGGCGAAACGGCGAATATTGATATTCTCACCAATTTTCGCGACCATCTCCGTCGTGAGCTGAGAAATCGTCTTGTCCGAATCCTTTACGAAAGCCTGATTCACCAGACACGATTCGTCAAAGAACTTCTTGATCTTGCCTTCAATGATCTTTTCCATGACAGCGACCGGCTTGCTCGCGTTCTTGGGATCAGCTTTGGCCTGAGCCAAAAGAATTTCCTTCTCTTTTTCCACCACGGCCGCCGGAACATCTTCCGGGCGGACATAAAGCGGGTTGGCCGCCGCGATGTGCATCGCGACGTCACGAACGAAAGCCTGAAAGGTCTCGTTGCGCGCGACAAAGTCCGTTTCACAGTTGATCTCGACCAGAACGCCAATCTTGCCACCCGCATGGATGTAGCTCGATACGGCGCCTTCTTTAGCAGCCCGGTCCGACTTCTTCGCAGCGGCCGAAAGGCCTTTCTTGCGAAGATATTCGATGGCCTTTTCGAAGTCGCCCGATGATTCCACGAGCGCCTTCTTGCAGTCCATCATGCCTGCTCCGGTTTTTTCCCGAAGATCTTTCACCTGTTCCGATTTGATTTCCATATTAGTGCTTCGTCGCTTTCTTCGGAGCAGCCTTTACTGCGGCCTTCACGACTGCTGCAACGGTAGCGGTGGCGGGAGCGGCCGGAGTTTTGCCGGCAGCAGCAGCCACGGCAGCGGCAGCGGCAGCTTTTTCTTCTTCAGTCTGCTCGATTTCGGTGGCTGCGGTGCCATCAACGGCTGCCGCAAGCTCGGCTTCATCCGGACCACGCAGGTCGATGTCGCCCTCAAAGCGCGAAACCTTCTTCTCTTCGACGCCTTCGCCGGCAACCTGAGCCGCCAGGCGTTCGTCGCCCTTGAGCTTTTCCTGAAATGCGCGAGCGCCTTCGAGGCAGCTTTCGGCAATGAGGTGCGAGAACAGCTTGATGGCGCGGATCGCGTCGTCGTTGCCCGGAATTACGAAGTCGATGTCGTCCGGATCACAGTTGGTGTCGACCACGGCAATCGTCGGAATGCCCAGCTTCTTGGCTTCCTTGACCGCGATGTGTTCCTTCATGGGGTCGATGATGAAGAGCGCGCCTGGCAGCTTCTTCATGGAAGTTCTGGTTGGAACGCACGGCTTCCTCGATGATGACGTCTTTAGCCTGTTTCTTGGTACCGACGAAAAGGATGCGCTTGCCTTCCGAGGTTATCTTCAGAGCGAAGGCACAGGCTTCGCGGGTGAACTGCACGGTCTTCTGCAAGTCGATAATATAAATACCGTTGCGGGCGCCGAAAACATATGACTTCATCTTCGGGTTCCAGCGGCTGGTCTGGTGACCAAAATGAACGCCGGCTTCGAGCAGTTCTTTCATCGTAACGTTAGGCATTGAGACTCCTTGAAATTATCGCTGCCTCGCTCTGGTGGCGAAGCTAACTTGGTTTAAACGCCTGGCGGCGTTTGCCTCCATCCCGTTGAACCGGCCAGCAACCTATTTGCGGGTCAGCACCAAAGTTTTTTTGAGCGGGATGTGTGTATTTGGAAACTGGAGTCTTTCTAGCAGGAATCTTTTTGGGGTGCAATGCAGTTGTTTTTCTGGGGGATAGGCTTTGCGTAGTAGTTGATTGTATTGATCGGGCACCAGAGAGGTGCGGTTTCACTCTCCGTTTCAGTAACTGAAATCGGATCGGACGTTTTCACGCCTGGCTGCCGTAGGCGGCGTGATCGTGAATCAAGTGGTTTAGTCTGCGCCCCTCGAGATTCGCGCTATTTTTCCAGAACTAGTACAGTCTCGCGCGCAAGCGATTTATCCTTGGGCTCTCCGCAATCCAGCACCGATTCGTCTTTGCAAACACGCTGCAAATAGTGAACGGTGTTGTGCATGAATCCGGAAATGATTCGGCCCGTCCCTAGGTCAATGTGCAGCTCCGTATCGATGATCTCCTTGCCGTAGGAGGCGTGGTAAGTCCCGTCTGCCTGCCTTTCGATCTCGAAGAAATTGTTCTCGGTGTCGGCGACCCGGGAATTCATCCAGGCCACGAGCGGCGGCCGCGTGCAGCCATGCAGGGGAGGGATGTTGGCCACCTTCACAGTGGCATAGTTGCCGTCGATCGCCGTGAGCATGATATCGAAATCCTGGCAATCGAAACCGTTGAAGCCCCTCGCGCGGTCGAGCCAGGGACTGGGTTTTCCATTGAGACTCACCAACTCGTGGTCGCCGACCTTGCGCAGAGCTTTTTTGATCGCGAGCATCTCGTTAACATAAAAATTCATCGTGTCGGTCGTCGCGCCGGTAATCATCGCGGTCGGTGGAAAAATCATTTTTCCGCCGACCGCGAGCGAAAGAATCTGCCGGTATTCGGGCGCGATGGGGTGCTTTTTCCCGTTCTTGGTGATGTCGTGCCACTCGAATTCCTCATGCATGGCGCCGGTCGGTTCGGCAACAACGCGCGCCGTCGCGTGGCCCTCGTAGGAATTATCCAAATCACTCCCGATGAATTGACGATTAAAGATATAATATCCGTAGACCTCGCCCTCGCGGTAGCGTCGGGTCAACGTACTTTCGTCCTTGGTTTGACCTGTGGCGCAGCCGCAAAGACTCATGCATATGACGAAGCATAGGGAGCGAATCAACATGCTGAGGATTTGCACGGCTTCGATTGTAATTCTCATCTATGTTCAGATTGTGCCCATAAAATCACTCAATGGCGAACGATTCTCAAAAATCGTGATTTGAGCGTTTGAATCAATCATAAACCCAATCGATCCTCTGACGGCCATGGCCGAGCTGAGCGCCGTGTATCGGGCTGGGGGCCGATGCGATCGCGGGCATTAACCCGCGCTCACCCGGCCAGTCGGAACCGGGCCGTTGTCGTCTTAACCTGCCGGAACTGCTTCCCGTCCTTGGGTTCCGAGGGGAAGTGACACATTCCGACTAGCTCGCCGAGGGGCGAGGGTGTTATGCACCGATTATGAGCCAATGGATAACGAAGTTGCTTTCTTTGGGTTTAATGGCATTGAGCGTTTTCGGTGCATCGGCGCACGCGATGGGTAAGCGGCAGAATATCCCGCCAACCTCGCCTGATCCGTTGTTTCGTTTCAGGACGGAGTATACCGCTCCCGAGAACTCGATGAAATGCGAGATTCAGTTCCACGGCGTGTTCTGGGGCGGCGGCAACAATCGGACCGCCGACTTGCGCTGCGAGAACGAGTTCGACCATGCCCGCCGCTTCGAGGTCGACGGTTTGCCTGTTCCCGCTGATGAGGTTCAGATCAACGCGCTCCGGCTGACGATCGGGAATGACATGTGCGAGGCGGTTGGCCCCGGGGACGCCGAGAACCTCGCCAAAGTGCAGAGCGCGTTCAGCCAGATGATGGACCTCAAGGGCATCTCTCTCGGTCTGGCCCCGGAGGTCGAGGTTATCGGATTCTCGTTCAAGGTGATCGTGAGGGACCAGGATTCCATGCTCTTCAACCAGAGATGGGTGGACCACCACTGGGGTCGGGGCAATACTTTTCTCGACGTCTACGGCCGCCGTTCGAGTGGCGTCTGTATTGGCGGGGGTTGGGATTCCCGCCTGACTGAGCCGGCGGATCGGCTCCTGGCGTCGAAATTCCGCGTTCGCGGCGCCGTGCAACTGCAGCAGCGACAATAGCTTCGTTTTTTCATGCTTGTCGACTCGGAGGGGCCGCCCCGCCAGAGCCGGGCTTTCGTGCCGGTTCGAGTACTGTTCAAAGGGGTACCGACGGAGGGACTCGACCCACTTCGGTCGCGGCTCCTGCCGCTCCCTGCGTGGGCTCCCCTCAGTTGCTCAGCTGCGCTTCCTGCGCAGCTGCCCCGCGCAAAGTCGCTTCGCGACTCTTCGCGGGTCGCGCCTTCGCGTTCGAGTCCCTCTTAGTGGGCTCGACTTTTGCGCATCGTCGGAGTTTTTTGGAGCGATTATTTTTGCTATGGTACCGACGGAGGGACTCGAACCCCCACGCCTTGCGGCACTAGGTCCTAAGCCTAGCGTGTCTACCAATTCCACCACGTCGGCAAGTGTGTGATGGCTTGGAGTTATCAGGTTCGGGAACTTAAGACAAGGCCGGGCTTAGGCCTTGGGCTTGGGCGGATTTGGCTTTGCAGGGCTGGCTGGGGCGGTCTTGGCAGCGGCGGCCGAGCGAATTCCCGCTGCTTTCAGTTCGGACTGGGCTTTTGCAAGATCGGCCTGCACTTTGGTTAGCTCGCCGCGCAGCTTGTTTTCAGACTGTTTGACCTCTTCAAGACGTTTCTTGGTCTTATCCAACTCGTCCTTGGAAGCTTTTGCCAGTTTATCCGCCAGCTCGAGCTTGTGCTTGAGCTCCGCTTCGCTTTGCACGGGACCGCTCTTTGCGCCGTCTTTTGCGTTCGTTGAATTTTTCGAGGTCTGGGTGCTGGCTGCCAGCTTGGTCTGCAGCTCACGGTTCTGCTGTTTCAGCTGCTCAACCTGGCGCACGGCCTTGTCACGGGCATCGGTGATGTTCAATAGATCGGTGGACGAGCCCTTCTGCCCCGCCTCCTGAAACTGGTTCACCTTTCTTTGCAGATCTTCCGCCTGCTTCTTGAACTTCACGGTATCCAGCTGCGCGATGCCCCGGGCCGAAATTTCCTCGGTCAGCTTCTTTTGAATTTCGTCAAAACGTTTCTGCACCCGGTCCGTGCTTTCTTTCTCAGCCTGCAGCAGTTTTTCCGAGGTAGCAAGCTTGTGGGTCAGCTCGGCACCATCGGTGGCACTCGTGCTTTCGCTGCGCAATTTCTCGATCACAGCCGCAAGATTCGAATTCACCTCTTTAGATTTGTCCAGCGCGCTCTCGCGCTGCTTGATCATGCCCTCGAGCAAGCGCAGCTGTTCAACGAAGCCGGACTCCTTGGTCTTGTATTCATAATCACGCCGGCGCAGCAAAGCGTCGACTTCGCGCGCCCTTTGCTTGATTTCGCTGCGTTCCTTCGTCAAACTCTCCATCAGCCCCTTCACCATCGCCTTGGCCTTGTCGGGAACCGCCACGTCTTTTTCAATTTCATTCTTGAACTTGATCTCCTCCTCGGACTCCTTGTCGTCTTCTCCGGCGGCGGCCTTCGAGATGGCATCAGCCGCGTGGCGATTGCTTTCAGACAGAGCGAGCTGCAACCCGTTTTTCTCGGAGCGCAAAGTATTGAGCTGCTCATTGAGCGCGGTAATCTGCTCGCCCATCGCTTTTTTCTGCTCAGTCAGCAGCTGTTCGCGTTTCGAAACGGCGGAGCCTTCGCCAGCAGCCATACCGACCTCGGCATTGGCCAGGCCTGTGGAAGAGTTGCCCCTCTCGGCCTTCAGCGCCGTAATTTGGTCACTCATGACCCTGAGCTTGTCCAGCAAAAGCTGCTCGCGTTTGCTGGCCCCCGCGCCCCCGGCTCCCGCATTTCCGGCGTCCAGGCGTTTGACCTGCATGACGTCCTTGTTCGGCCCAGCCGGCCCCCCGCCGCCAATCACGATTTTCGTCTTGTCAGTCTCGATATTCGGGCCCGCTGAAATGCGTGTTTCAACTTCCTTTTCGACGGGGCCCCCTTTGATTCGGGTCTCGGTGGTGTCGGGTCCTTCGTTGCCACCGGTGATTGTCTGGGAATCCTCGATTACTTCAGCGGCAGGCACGGGTGGCGGCGCCTTTTCATCGGCCAGGAATGCGTCGACGTCACCGTTCGAAAGCTCC
>JACQAW010000272.1 GCA_016194725.1 Deltaproteobacteria bacterium | reverse complement strand
ATCCCTCCTTGGAATCGATTCACAGCCTAACCTATTAAAACCGTCATGTTAATTGACGACACGCCCTAGTCTTCAATTAATAGGCGGAAGCACGCCATCAACCGCACTAAAAGAAATCTCATCCCATTTCTTAAGCAAAGCCTCGATATAAGGATTAGCCGCCGGCGTCTGGTCCACGACCATCGGCCCATTTTCATAAGACGGCCGCGAAACCAGAAACATCTCGTAGGCCGTATCAATCCTGTCGTGAAGCGGTTCCGAGCAGCCGATGCGTTCAATGGGCAGGGGATTTTGCGGGCCGTAGTAGAAGTTCACCGCAATCGAGCCACCGCAGCGGCCCAGCCAGTCGGTATAGATCGTCCCGGCAAGCTCGGAATTGCGGCCCGATGCGCGTGCGATCCAGGCAACAGGGCGGGCGAGCAGGCATTTTTCAAGCTTCTGGCAGTTGCCGCTGGCAACGGACTCGCATTCCTTGACCTTGACGGTAATGGAACCGTCACGGCGTTCGACGAGGTACTGAGCCTTGGTTTGAATGTTGCGGTTTACGGCGCGGCAGCTGGGTTTGGCCAGCTCCGCGCGGTTGAGCAGCTCGAGCAGCGAATAGAAATTCTTGCCGTCACTGCTGGCAACGTAACCCGCGCGGTAGGTCATGCGTTGAGCTATTTTTTTCTGGGTAAACGCGCACCCTGATTCCAGAGCCAGGGCCGGTATCAGAAGCAAACCAAGCGCGTACAATATCTTCGTCGATGCATGAGCCATTGGCCTTGATTATATCGACAGCAGCCCTTTGGCGGCAAGCCAGGGCAGAAGAATATACAGCGTAATGTCGCGAATCAGGTAATAAGCGAAAAATGCGGCCAAAAGCTTCCACCCCGATGTTTTGAGCAGCCCTTTGAAGCCCCTGCTGCGGAATGTTTTTCGGGCCTCGACGATCCACGAGGCCGATCCCATATGCCAGAGTGCGGCCGCCCAGAAAGCGAAGGCCATCGTGCCCGCGGCAATGAGAAAGGGCACCTGTACGCCCAGTGCATCGTAAGCCCAGCCGGCAATCGGCGGGCCAACGACGCGCGCCAGGCTGCCGGCTGACTGGTAAATGCCCAACGTGGCCCCGCGGCGCTCGGGCTTGGCCCCTTTCGAGGCCAGGCTTGAAAGTGACGGGTTTGTGATTCCGTTGCCTATGGCTACTAGAGTCATGGCCGCAAAAACGAAGCCCATGGGCTGAGTCTGGGCAAGCAGCACCAGGCCCAAAGCCATGAGTAGCGGTCCGGCAATGACCAGGCGTGATTCGCCAAAACGTTTCGAAAGCTTGCCGATCAGTCCGCCCTGAATTCCCACCATGATGATGCCCATGAAGGCCAGCAGCAGGCCCGCCGACTGCGCATTGAAGCCATGTCGGGCCAGCATGAAAAGCGCGAAGACCACCTCCATTTGGGTGAACGCCACGGTGACGACGAAAAACAGCAGCGTGGCCATGCGCGTGCGCGAGTCGCCCATGGTTTCGCGAAAGGCGCGCGCGTCGAACCGTTTGTGGCGGTGCTGTTCGCGCAGCTCACGGGTGATCGGGGGCTCGGGCAGCTTGAAATAGGCATACGCGATGTTGGCGAGTGATAGGCCCGCCGCCGCGAACATGGGAGTACCCAGGCCAAAGCGCGAAAGCACGCCGCCGATGGCCGGCCCGAAAATAAAGCCCAGGCCAAAAGCCGCTCCAATCATGCCCATGCCTTTGGTGCGGTCTTTCTCATCGGTGACATCGGCTATATAGGCGGTGGCGGTGGAGATGTTTGCCCCGCAAATTCCGGCAAAGGTGCGGGCGGCAAAAAGCCAGAAGAGCGACGAGGCAAAACCCAGCACCACCATGGAAAGCATGATGCCCGTCATGCTGGCCAGGAGCACCGGGCGGCGGCCAATGCGATCTGAGACCCGGCCCCATACCGGCGCGAAAAAAAACTGCATGAACGAGTACGACGTCATCAGCCAGCCGAGCGCCGTGGCACTGGCGCCGAACTGCCGGGCGTAATAAGGCAGAATTGGAATCACGATTCCAAAGCAAACCAGATCGAGAAACACGACCACAAAGATGATGAACAGCGGGCTACGCGCCTTTTTCATGTCACTACTGAATTAGCAGGTCTAGTTTGAGAGTTCCATGTCCTTAAGCGACTCCTGCATCTTCTTGGACTGCTCTTGAAGATATTTTGCGGCTTTTTCTTCTTCAGGCGACGTCGGCTTACCCAGCGGCGAATTCGCGGGCAAGGAGTTGGGGTCAATTTTCATCAGACCAGCGGCTGGATTGAGTGCCTGATTGGAAATCAGGTCCATGGATGGTGGGTTGGGCGGCGTGTCGACATTTGGTGAAGTGGTGTTTATGATGGCCGATGGGCCACGAGTAACTGTGGAAACTGAGCCCACCTGGCTTTGAATCGAAGTGGTCAAATTGGTAACGGCAGCCCTGGCCGTGGCAAGGGCATTGGCTTCGGCGCGTGTTTGCGTCGGCGCCGTACCGGCCCCGTTCAGCTGATAATAAAGAGGCACTGGCGGCTTTTGGTTCTGCTGCCCATTCGTATTGGACTGCGGTGACGTCTGTGCCTGCGCATTGAGGCAAAGCAATGCATAAAAAAGAGTGATCCCCATACCCCTAAAGTATACGTGAGGCATGGGAGCACTTCCATGGGCGGCGTAAGTATCAGAAATAGCAAGGTATTACAGATCGTCCGTGGAAAAAGATGCTCCCAGGCTGACCAAAAGCAACGGGCCGCTTTCATACCGAAAGTTCGAACCCGGTGTGTCCTCATGGGTGTTGTACACCTGCACCAGCTGCTCCCAGCCACCGCCAAAGCGCACGACAAAACCCTTCCATTCGGCTTCCAGAAAAAACAGGGAGTCGAATACCAGGCGTCGCTGAGTTACGCCGGCATAAGGCGAGTTGGGATCACCATCCAGCGCTGCGGCCGAAAAGGCCTGACCCATCATTCGCAAGCCATTCACGAGCTGCGGAGTGAACACGACGCCCTTGCCCGGGAGCAGCTTTCCCTTGGCGTTTTTGCGCGGAGCGGGACGAAAGGTGTGTCCGAAGACGAACTGAAATTCAGGCAGCACATTGCCTTTGATCGAATAGCCCAGACCGCCCCCGATATTGAAATCGAATGGAAAATCGGCATCTGCGGCCGCAAGCCGATATTGCAGATGAGTTTGGAACGCCAAATTTCGTGCCGCCAGCAAGGTTTGCACGTAAAACGAAAAGTCGTCCCACGCTTTCCAGCCCAGCGTAAAGCCGTTGTTGCCGTCACTGGGGCGGCGCGAGACCTGGCTGCCGTTGGAAAGATTGATATTACTGCGGTCCCAGTGAATTTCGTTTTGCCAGCCGACATAGATATCGTGCGTGGCCAGCGCGGCGGGAAAGGGCAGGGTGAGTGGATCGCGATCGTCGATGCTGGTGTGGTTGGCCACGGTGGCTCGTGCCTCTGGAGTAGCACCCAGAGTCATTGTGCAAAATGTGCACAGGACGAGCCCTCTGAGCAGCGCGCTGGTTTTTTTCAGCTGGGTTTGCATGCTTTGACCATGATGTTAAACCCCGTGGGCAGCGCCAGCGCGTATTCGGCGTCCTCAATCGGATTCGTCACGGCGCGCAGCGGGCCCGTGAGCTTGTCGGGCAGGCCGAAGGCCGTGTAAAACATGGCCAGGCTCCAGAACACCGGCGTGCCGCACTTGTGCACGTTCACCACCTCAAACCTGGCCAGCAGCTCGCGCAGCTGCGCTTCGCTGTAGTGCCGGTGCCTGGGATGATCGAGCTGTTTCTTATTTCGAACCTTGCGAACCACGTTGCGCAGGCCTCGTGTCAGCTCGTCAGGGTCGAGAAAATTCATGAAGTCGTGGGGTACCGAAAGCACCAGCGTGCCGCCCGGCTTGAGCACGCGGTGAATTTCGTGAAGCGCCTGTTTTTCGTTGGTGACGTGCTCGAGCGTATCCAGACACAGCACCTTGTCGAAAAGGGCGTCGCCAAATGGAAGGTTCTCGGCGGGGGAGCACTGAAACCGGGTTCGGGCGTCGACATTGTCCTGTAATCCGGAGAGCCCGGACCGGCGCGCGAATTCGATGGCCTGGGGGTCGGCATCCACCCCAAAACACGATGCGCCCAGGCCTCTGAGCAGATGCCGTTCCATATAGCCGTTGTTGCAGCCGACATTCAGTACGGTATCGGTGGGCTGAATCTGAGCCATGCGCACCGCATAGGGGCCGCGCCCGGCCGGACGGAAATCGAACATAGTGGTGGGAGAATGGCGGGCCTCAAAAAAAATGTCATCAGAAAAATGCCGAATCCCAATGTTTTTCTGCTAAAACTTAAAGCATGCGCACGCAGCAGCAGGAACGGTTTTTGTATTACGTCGCGCTGATTTACACGGTGTCGGTTTACGGCACCATGGCCGTCATGAGTATCGGTGCGGGTCTTGCCGTGGCTGGCTGGCTTTTGTTTCGAAGGGGCAGCCACCTCGCTGATCTCAGGGCCATGCAACGGTCGCCGGTGTTCTGGCCCACGATTTTTCTGGGCGTGGCCTGTCTTTGGTCGCTGCTTTGGTCAAAGATGACCGGGCTTACCTTTTACGGCATCAAGACCAACGTGACCTGGGACGATACCCGCAAGTCGTGGCACCTGCTTTTTCCGTTTGTGCTTTTTGCCATCTTTTCCGCGCTGTCGGCCGCGCACCTGCGCCGGGTGGTGAAGGTCTGGTTTTGGCTGGGACTGGCCTCGGCCTTGATGGGCATCGTGCAATATTATGTCCCCTTTTATAAGCCGATGATGCTGCCCCACGTGCGCTACGAGGGCCATGTTCCATGGAGCGGCTGGCTTGGCTTTCTTGAAGGCGGCTGGCATGCCACGGGTTTTGCCGGCTTTCACCTGAGCTACGCCGCGATTATCGGCTTTCCGGCCTCGGTCTCACTGGCACTCACGGCCGTGCTTTTTCGGCGCGAAGGTCTGAGCCGGCGCACGTTTGCGGTCGTAGGCATGGCTATTCTGTTTTTTCTGGCCAACCTTTGCACCTATTCCAAGATTGCGTGGCTGGCTATGCCGCTGACGGTGGTGCTTATCGCGTTGATTGGCTTCAAGGGCAAGCCGCGCTACGCGATTATCGGGAGCATCCTGATTTTCTGCGCGGCCTTCAGCAGCTCTACCGCGTTTCGTGAGCGCTTTGGCGCCGATACGCGCACGCTTTCGGAGCGCGAGCAGGTGTGGGACGCCAACGTCGAGATGATTCGCCAGTTTCCCTTCTTTGGCGTGGGCTGGCACCGCAATAGCGAAATTGCCGGTGGCTATTATCGCAACGCCAGGCACATGGCGGGTTTTGAGTCGCACGCGCACAATAACGTCCTGGACCAGTGGGCGACTACCGGAATTTTCGGGCTCCTTGGTTTT
>JACQAW010000271.1 GCA_016194725.1 Deltaproteobacteria bacterium | reverse complement strand
GTATTGCCGTGGACCGAGCCGTCTGCCACGAGCTCAGTGCCGGTGCCAGCAAGCTGCCAGTGGCCCAGTATTGGGTCTTCTTTTTCTGCGGCTACTTTGGCGGTCAGATTCAGCGGGCCCGCGCATTCTGCGAGCTGTCCCAGAGCGTCGGTGCGCAGGCGCGCACCGCTGTAGCTTGCGTCACCCTCTGGGTGTTCCGAGCTTACGAGGTCGTAAACGGTATTGGGCGCGAGCTCGAGCGGTTTTTTCACGGGCGCGTATTGAAACCCATTCAGGTCAGTGACGGCGGTAGCCGAGTCCAGCTCGGCCACGGCAAGCGTGGTGCCGTCGGCTGAACGCACTTCGAGCGTGTGGTGCTCGTGATTGCCAAACGCCCGAAAGCGCGCGAGCTTGGTGACGGCCAGCGCCTGGCTTGCGGTGGTCAAGCGGCAATGGGACTCGAGCACGCCCCGCTGCAGCGTGGCCAGGTTTTGCACGCGGCTGACCAGCGAGTCGCGGATGATGGCCAGGCTGGCGCGCGCGCGAATCAGGTTGCCCAAAATTTTCAGCTCAGCCGCGTCTTCATCGCGCAGCCGGCCGCTCTGGTCGGGCGCCGAAGCCACCAGTACGTTGGCCGCGCCTCGGGCGTAGGCTTCGTGGGCGTTGACGTAAAGATTGCGCGCCGACTCCGAGTGCGTCACCGCGCGGGTGAACCATAATGTGTTGTGAAACGTGCCGGCCGGCGTGGTGCGACGGCCACCCGGCGCTACCTGCGCGGTCATGGAGTATTCAAAGGGCAGATAGTATTTTCCGGCCTCGTAGCTTGAGTTGTCGAAGGTCGAGCGATCATAAGAGTTGCGAGGCTGCACGTTCAGGTGGTTGCGAGCCGGGTCATAACCGTCGCTCCGAGGTGTCGTTTCTTCGCCATTGACGATGTCGGTGGGAAAATAATCGATGCGTGAGCCGTCTTGAGTGTGCTGATTGAAATGCACGAGGGTCCGGGGCTGAAGGCGTTTCAGGAGGTCGTAGATTTCCTGCGTGGTGATTTCTTCGGCGTCGCCCAGCGCCGGTATGGGGCGAAAGTCCATCATGTCGATCCAGAAATAGGGAATCGGGCCGTAGTGGGTCGCAAGCTCGGTGAGCTGCGTGAGGACGTCGGCCTTGCTCACTTTACGGCCGGCAATCGGGCACGAGAGCGTGTCGTGGTGCCCGCCAGCCATGAGATAATAAAGGCCCGGAGCCATACCATGCTTGCGGCATTCGATGACGAACTCGGCCACGAGGTCTTTGCGTACCGACGCGCTATGTGGGCTGGAATAATCTGATGTGGCGCTGTTCCACAGCAGATAGCCGCCGCTGTGCCGGGTGGTGAGCACGGCGTATTTCATGCCCGCCGCTTTGAACCCGCGAATCCAGCTGCCCACGTCAAGCTGAGATGGCGCGAAAACGTCGGCATTGCGGCAGTCGCCGCGAAAAAGGTCGTCGAAGTTGTCGTCAGTGGGCCCGTAGGTATTGACGTTGTAGTGCAGAAAAGCGCCGTAGCGCAGCTCTTCCCAATCCTTAAGCTGGTCATTGATATGCCGCGCGGGCATTTCTGCGCGCGCAGCCGCCACCGTGGCCATTGCCGATAAAATCAATCCCCAGTTACGCATCACCTGCGCCTAACAGAAGTTGACCGTTAAGTGTAGTAAAGGTACCTCTAGTGACATGTTTAATGTGTTTGCCGCACTGCTTCTGGGTTTCGCATCTGCCTTCGCCGCGCAGGCCGACCGATCCGAAAGAGCCCGTGACCTGGGCATTCATTTTGAGGGCGAAACGGGCACGTTCAATGCGATTACCGATGTGCCTGGCGTGGCCGTGAATCTGGTCACCATAGTGGCCAATCCCGATGGGGACCCGCATGCCGCGCGAACCGGTATTACCGCGATTTTTCCCAAGGTGCAGGCACCCGACAGCCATGTTCCGGGCGCGCTTTATTCGCTCAATGGCAACGGCGAGATGACCGGTGCTCTGTGGCTTCAGGAGTCGGGCGATCTGGAAGGGCCGATTTTGCTGACCAACACCTACAGCGTGGGTCTGGTGCGCGACACCGTTCGCGAATGGGCGGCCAAACGATATCCCACGCATCCGGATCAGTACGATGACACATTAAGTCTTCCTATCGTGGGCGAAACCTTTGACGGCTTCTTGAGTGACATCAATGGAATGCACGTAAAAAAAGACCATGTGTATCAGGCTCTGAAAAACCCTTCGACCGGGCCCGTAGCCGAAGGCAACGTGGGTGGCGGTACCGGCATGAGCTGCTTTGGCTTCAAGTGTGGAACCGGCACAAGCTCGCGCCGCGTGAAGGCAGGCGGCAAGGATTACGTCGTGGGTGTGCTGGTGCAGGCCAACTATGGCGCGCGTGAAGATTTGATGGTGCAGGGAGTTTCGCTGGCCCGGCAGTTCACCGACCTGCGTCCGGTTCACGGCGAGAAAAAGAAAAAAGACGGGTCGATCATCGTGGTGGTGGCCACGAATGCGCCACTGCTGCCCGGGCAGCTCAAACGTCTGGCCCAGCGAGTGCCGCTGGGGCTGGGGCGCGCCGGCTCGATTGGCGACAACTCGTCAGGCGACATTTTTATCGCGTTCTCGACCGTGTCGCCTCAAGGTGCGGCGCCCCATTTACAAGTGTGGCATGTACTTCCCAATGAAATGCTGGCCGATGTTTTTCGGGCCGTAAGCCGGGCTACCGAAGAAGCGGTAATCAACGCGCTGGTTGCCGCCGAAACCATGACGGGTGTACTGGGCAACAAGATGTATGCAATTCCGCATCAGCGCCTGCTGGATGCGTTGAAAAAAAAGCCTTAGCCCTCTTTTGACATCACGCTAACCGCGGTGAACCGTGCCGCGAAGTACGGCATATCGAAATCCAGTTTTTGTAGCTCGGCACTCAAGTTCTGTTCAGCCAGGGCCGATAAGCGCTTGAGGACCTCTTTCTCTATGCGATATTGGCACCTTGGCTTAACAATCTTAATTCTGGCTCCTTCGGCCAACGCACGTGTAGGCAAGCAGCTCGTGGCGGGCGAAGTGGCCTACTCGTGCAAATCCAGAGTGGGTGACCAGCACAAGGATTATGTGATCATGCAGGATGATTCGGCCATTGAAGAAGGCCGTGCGGCGCCCGATTCGGTCATCATCGTCATGCTGCAAAATAAACTGGGCGGCATCAGCACCGGTGCCACCATTGTCAAAGCTCGCCTGCGTAAAGACCCGCTCGATGCCCGCTATGTCGACTTTGTTTACGATGAAAATCCCAAGCTCAAGGCTGGCGAAGTTCTGCGGGTCAACGTAAACAAACCCACGCGTTCCATGCTGGCTTTTCGTGAGATGCGCGGCCTGGCCGATGAGTCGATGCCGAGGTCTTATCCCCTGGTGTGCGTGGCCGCCAAAGTTTCAATCCACGCCAAAGTGAAGCGCAGGCCAGCCGGCAGTAAACCGGTCCACCACCATGTGGAGTCCCAAGCCCTGCCCCAGCGCACGCGCGGCGAGAAGACCGGTAAGTAGAACTTACGTTGCCCTGCATTAAATCGACTCTGTTCGGAAATTGAGGTAGGGTGGCCGCCTATGCAAACCGACCTTACCGCACGCCTGCCAGCCCAGGTGGCGCAGAAATTCGAATCGCTGCGTGCGCTGCTGCGCGCGCGGCTGCGCGACGGGTTGATCGTTGCGTTCTCGGGTGGGGTGGATAGCGCATTTTTAATCTGGGCGGCCGAAACCGAGCGGCGCGAATCGGGCGGGCGGCTGCTGGCGTTGACCGCCGTGAGTGAAAGCATGGCAGCCGTGGAACGCGAAGATGCGCGGCGCTTTGCTGTGGAATTGGGTGTTGAGCATCTGTGGGAAGACAGCCGCGAGCTTTCCAACGCGCAGTACTCCGCCAATGACGGCAACCGCTGCTACCATTGCAAGAGCGAGCTGTTTCGAATCGCGCACGACGTGGCCGGCGCGCGCGGGTACGGCCACCTGGCCTATGGCTACAATGCCTCCGATCGCGGTGATGCGCGTCCGGGGCACCGCGCGGCACTGGAGAATAAAATTCTGGCGCCACTGGCAGAGGCCGAGCTTTCGAAAGACGACATTCGCACCTTGATGCGCGCACATGGGCTGCGGCTAGCCGACAAGCCCGCAAGCCCCTGCCTGAGCTCGCGGCTCATGACTGGTGTGGCCGTGACCCCCGCCAAGCTGCGTGACATTGAAGATTTTGAGCGGCTTCTGCGCGAGGGTGGCTTGAAGATATTTCGCGTGCGTTTGCACGAGGAGGGCGCGCAGAAATATTTACGGCTTGAAGTTGCGCCGGCTGAAATAGAGCAGGCATTTCGCCTGCGCGAGCGGCTGGTAGCATTGGGAATGAGCCGTGGCTATCGCTGGGTTACGCTCGATCTTGCCGGTTATCGCATGGGCGGGGGAGTTTGAGTATGGACCACAAAGACCTGACGAATTTGCTGGAAGAGGTTTTGCGGGGCGTGGTACCGCCCGCCGATGCCGCGCAGAAGCTTGCACGCGGCCCGTTTCGGCGCACCGAGCTTGAGTATGCGTCTTTGGATCACCATCGTTCGCTGCGGCACCGTCTGGGCGAAGTGGTTTACGGCGAATCAAAAACCAAAGAGCAGCTGCTGGGCATCATGGAGCAGTTCGCGTTGAACGGCGTACCGGTGCTGGCTACTCGCCTGGACGACGAAAAACGCGCGGCCTTGCGCGAGCGCTTTCCCCAGGGCCGCGAAAATTCGGCGGGCCGCACGTTTATCGTGAACCAGCCGGCACCCAAGGGGGCCGCGAGTGGCGAACCATTTGTCGCGATCCTGGCGGCGGGCACCAGTGACGTCGGAGTGGGCGAGGAAGCCGCTGAAGTTTGCGTGGCCATGGGCGTGGCCTTCGAAAAAATTTATGACGTCGGTGTTGCGGGCATTCACCGCCTGCTGGGCAGGCTCGAAGAAGTGCAGAAGGCTTCGGCGCTGGTGGTGATTGCGGGCATGGAAGGCGCGCTGCCCAGCGTGGTTGCGGGTCTGGTGGGACGGCCGATCTTTGCGGTGCCCACGAGCGTGGGTTATGGCGCAAGTTTCGGCGGCGTGGCCGCGTTGCTGGCCATGCTGAACTCGTGCGCGCCGGGTGTTACCGTCGCGAATATCGACAACGGTTTTTCGGCGGCGTTTGCCGCCTGCAGCGTCGTGCACGCGGTAAAAGACGCGCGCGATGCGGTACTGGCCCAAGTCCAAGCCGCGAAGGACGCCCTATGAGCCGGATTTTGTTTTTGGAAAGCGTGGCGGGAGTTGCGGGCGACATGTTCGCGGCAAGCTTTGTGGATGCCGGCCTGGTGTCAGTGGCGGAACTTTTGGATTTGCCGCGGCAGCTTGCTCTTGAAGGCGTGCAGATCGACATCACCCGGCCCACCAAGGCCACGATGCGCACGACCCACATCAACGTGGGCTGGAAAAACGAGAGCTGGAAAAAACCGCTGGCGGCGTTCGATCACACGCACGGTGGACGGCAGGCCGCGGGCCACTCGCATGCCAACATCACGCACCCCAGTGCGGCCGAGCACTGGCACACGCATTACTCCGAGCTGGACAGGTTTCTGGGCGCGTCCGCGCTGGACGACGTCACGAAGACGTTCGCGCGCAAGGTCTTTCGACTCATCGCTGAGGCTGAAGCCGAAGCGCATGGAGTGACCATCGAAGACGTTGCTTTTCACGAGGTGGGCGCGGTGGATTCGATCGTGGACGTGGTTATGGCGGCTTTTTGTGTAGCCAAAGTCGGGGCTTCGAAAGTTTATGCCACGCCCGTGAAAATCGGGCGCGGGCTGATCAAGATCGAGCACGGCACGCAGCCCGTGCCGCCGCCGGCCTCGGCGCGGCTGATGGTGGGCATGTCCGTGGCACGCGTGCCCGAGGCGATCACGCGCGAAAACGTGGAGCTGTCGACTCCGACTGGATTGGCGATCATCAAGGCGCTTACTCCTGAGTTCGTGAACAGCGCTCCGGCGGGAGTGGTACAGGCTCAGGGTATGGGCGCGGGCACGATGGATCTGGGCACGTTTCCCAATGTGTTTCGGGTCACCGTGCTGGACGATTCCGGCGCCGCTGCCAGGGCCGCGCTGCCCTTTGAAACTGACGAGGTCGTCGAGATTTGCTGCAACGTCGATGACGAAACTTCGGAGCGCACGGCCTGGACGGTTGAGCAGCTGCTCGAGCTGGGTGCGCTGGATGCGTGGGTTACGCCGGCGGTGGGCAAGAAGGGTCGCGTGGCTATGTGTCTGTCCGTGCTGGCCGAACCCGCGCGTTGGCAGGAGCTTGCCGACTGGCTTTTGCGCAGCAGCTCGACTTTTGGGCTGCGGCATCGGCGCTGGGACCGCTTGAAGCTTGCGCGCAGGTTTGAGACGCGCGACACCGCGCAGGGCCCCGTACGCTACAAAGTAGGCCTGACGACGGATGGAAAAGTATTGAAAGAGAAGGCGGAGTTCGAGGACCTGAGAGCGATTTGGAAAAAAGGTCCCGCGGTTAAATAATTCAAGCCCGCCAACCTGTACCTTACGCCTGACCCCAATGGCGACGCCGCCCCGGCTCCGCCTGGGTAAACAGCATCGGTTGCTGGCCAGACGATCGTGGAGCAGTAACAACCCATTGATGAGAATTATTGAGGACCTGACTGTACCTGCCGGCTAAATTCAACTAGAGTGTTTTCCATCAACACCTAATTTGGAGACCGCGATGAAAAGAGCCTTACTTTACGCCTTGCTGATTACCTTTGTTGCCGTAACCGTCAAGGCCGATGCCGGCGCGGTCCGCGAGATGCTTCTTGTCGGAAACAGCGTTTCGGGAACAGTAAGCCTCATCGATGCCAGCTCTCTCAGGAACCTGGGCTCGATCAACGTCATCCCCGACCTCAAGGAACGTCTCCGCGAGATCCACGCGAACCCCTGGCGATGTTTCATGTACGGGATCATCAAGTTCGGTCAGAAAGTCAAAAAATTCGAACCGGCAGGTGGAGATAGGTTCGTCGACGATGTGTTCGCTTCGCCGGACGGCAGCCGGCTGTACGTCTCACGCGCCAACCTCGGTGATGTCGCCGCCTTTGATTTGACGACACCGGGGTTCCCGATGGTTTGGCGCACGGTAGTGGCGGGTTACAAAGCCGATCATGCCGCCATGTCGCCCGACGGGTCGCGAATCGTGGTGTCCGCAACGTTCAGCGGCAAGGCCCAAGTCCTGGAAACAGCTCACGGCCAAATCGTGGGGTCCTTCAAGACCGGATATTTTCCCCATCAAAACGACTTTTCGCACGACGGCAGGCACATTTACAATAGCAGCCTGGGCGCCATATTTCTACCGGCCGAGCTGGACTGGCTGAAGGGACGCCGCCTTCTTGAGGTCGTCGACGCCAAAACCTTGAAGATTCTTAAAAAGTACTCGTTCAAGAAGGGAGTTCGCCCCAATGTCATTTCTGAAGACGAGACGACGTTCTATACGCAACTTTCGTACTACAACGGCGTCGTCAAATATGACCTGAGAACAGGAAAAGTCGTAGCGAGCGCAAAACAGCCTCTGAGCGAATTCGCCAAGGCGGTCTATTCCCACAAAAACGATTACCCTCACAACAGCGCCCATCATGGCCTTGCGCTTTCGGGCGACGGGGCACAGCTATGCGACGCCGGTACCATCGACAACACCGTATCAATCGTTTCGACTTCGGATATGAAGGTTCAGGCGACGATCGAAGTGGGGAATATTCCGTACTGGGCCACGACGAGCCATGACGGGCGCTACTGCTACGTTTCCCTGAGCGGCGACGGCACCGTCTCGGTGATTGATTACAACACCAGGGCCGAGGTGACCCGTGTCTCCGTTGACCGGTTTCCTCAGCGGAGCAGACTGGCCAGGCTAGCCGAAAACACGATTTCCTTGCTGGGACTATCACGCTATCAAACAGCTTGGGTAACCCCTCGCGCCGTCAATGATGAACTCTAGATAGTCAGAGTTCCTGCCACAACGGTTACGGCATGCCCGGCGACCGCCATTCCACCCGTGGCCGAGCCCGTAAAGGCATCTTCAGCCGTGTCGGGCGCCATTCCCGGATGACGGGCAAACGTCTGGGCGTCAGCACTGATGCCGCCCAGGCAGAAAAGATGCGGGCTGAAAAAGCCACACTGCTCTCGGTATTCCCGGTATGCGGGCACATTCATCATGACTCGCTTGAGCGAGTCGTGTCTGCGCAGCGGCACCATGAGCTGACGGGTTCCCGTGCTGACGGTTTGAATCACCGC
>JACQAW010000270.1 GCA_016194725.1 Deltaproteobacteria bacterium | reverse complement strand
CAACGCTCCGGGCCGACCAGAAGCCCCGCCCGAGCACAAGCACCCGTAACAGAGTTGCGTGCGGTAAAGCCGGACTTTCGTTAACCACCAAACCAGTCCGCTGGCATGAGTCTGCGATGTGAGGGTAGGTTTTAGCGCTTCGCGCCCCTTCGGGAAGGCAGGCGGCGGGGGGCGTGGGGCGCCCGGTTGGAGGGTTGCCACTAAATTAGTTGCGGACACGGGACGCCACGCCTCTTGCAACTTATTGATTTGGCATGGCATTACTAGAAATTGACGTGTATCTATATTGTATATATAGTATATACATGGGTACGGTCATCTGGCTTAAGAGCATCAGGATCGAAATACGAACCAATGAAGGCAACCATACCGGGCGACCGCATTGTCATGCCGTTGTCCGCAACTGTGATGCCTCAATTGATCTGGTGACGTTGGAAGTTCTTGGAGTATCATGGCTAAAAAGAAAGTAGTTTACGCAAAAAAGAGCAAGCTTGACGCTGATGAATTTGATCGCAAGCATATCAAGGTGTTGATCTCGGTGCGCCTTGACGGCGATGTGCTTGAGGGAATGAAGGCGCAGGCCAGTGATAAGGGCTTGCCATATCAGACCTATATCAATCTGGTGCTGCGTGAGCGCATCCACGGGTCTGAAGAAGATAAGATCCGCGCAATCGTAAGAGACGAGCTTGCAAACAAGGCGAGCTAACCCAAAAAACGGGAGAGCGTACTTGCTCCAGGGGGCGCCAACTAAAGGAATTGCCAGTACCCCATCCCCTCAATAAATCACCGCCCCACTGGCATAGATGTTCGTCCCCGCCCGCCAATCCCCCTCAATCGGCACCTCGCCCGTAAGGCTAAACCGCAGATGTTTTGACGGCGCGGCCGTAACCGCGACACCCATGCGCCGGATAGTGCCATCCTGAATCAACGCCGTTCCATCCGCCATGCGGCCCGATTCATAGGCCGACACCGCCAGCGCACGAGTCGCAAAACCCGCCTCGACGCGATCACGGCTGCCCAGCTGGTCCACCGCGAACTTGGCCTGCCCGAATAAAATCACATCGCCGACGTTCAGCGTCGCCCGCGCGCCCACGTAAAGGCCCAGGGGAATCGCGGTAAGCGAAGCGGCGGACTCATCACGCACGTCGGACTGGCCGATCATGATATTGCCGCCGCCAACATACTGCAGCCTGAGACGCCCGCCCAAAGCCACCTGATCGATACGCGCCTCGACGCCGATGCGATGATTGAACTGGCCATTGGTATTGCTTTCAGTATTCGACACGTCAGGGCCGCTGGTGGCCACCGTCAACAGCCCCGACGCAGCACCATGCACGTCGATAAGGCCGGTTACGCCGGGCAAAAGCGTGAGCTTCGAAGTCATGATGTGCTGCTCGGCCTGGACCATGCCCACGAAGGCCGTGCCGTTGGCCGAGGCGCCGTAAGCACCCATGGGCCGAAACTGGTTACCGACGAAAAGGCCGGCCTGCCCAGGATAGTTCGAGCCTACCCCCCAATGAGCATCGGCCGCAACGCCGGTATACATGGCTCCGTTGGTGTCGGTGCCGTTCAAGGCACGAATCTGAATCGCGCCCCTCGAGTCGGGCGAAAGCGAAACCGCGAGAATCGAGTTGTTCGAGCGCGCCAAGGGGTCCCACGTGTTGACATTGCCGCCCGAGGCTTCAATTAAAAATTTGCCCATGCCACTGGGAATGTCGGCGACATTCTTGCCGGTCCAATCCGAGATGGTGTAGCTGGCCGTGTAGTCGGGAATTCCCATACCGGAGCCTTGAAAAAGGGCCTGAGACCCGTCAAGCCCTGAGTGCGTCGCTCGGCCATACCAGTTCAACGTATACAGCTTCAGCGGATCTTTCGGGTCCTGGGTGATCACGTCCACATGGCCATCCCCCGTGGAATTGTATCGAACCGCAAAGCTATTGGGCATATCGCGCGCGCGCAGCATCTGCACCTGCATGATGGCGGCATCGCGGCACACGGGTTCGAAGTCGCCCAGGCTGCCGGCCAGGTCGTCCCTGCCGTTGATCATGAAAATGGTATCGGTCTTCAGCGAGGCCAGCACCTGATCCACGGTTTTCACGCCTTTGTTCTGGCCGCGTTTTTTATCGGCGCGGTCGAAGTTATAGGTGTTGTTCATCTCCCAGCCCATCATCTGCACGACGTTCAGGAACTGATCGACGCTGAGCTTCTTGCCCGCGCCGCCCGACCAGGCGATCAGGTTCGCGGCCGAGCCCGAGTTCAAAGCGTCATTGTAAGCCTTGAGCAAAACCACGTCGGCGGGCGTGACCGTAATGCCGTAGCCGTTCAGCTGGGCCACCAAGTCGCCGCTCGAGGCATTGGCCAGGCGCTGAGTGAATTTCTGATAGGCCGCGCCCGAGTTGGCCTTGATGCACGCGATATAAGCATCGGCCGGAGTGCCTGCCGGCGGCCGCTGACAGGGATTGTAATTGGCGAGCATGCCGTTGAAGGCCCCCATGAGGCCATTGGTATAATCACCATTCATCGAAAAATCGGGCGCCCGCCCGCCGTAGCCGCCGGTCAGGCTCAAGCTGAACTTGGGGCCCACGTGCACGCGCGACTTGACGTAGCCACGGCACTCGGCGGGAATTCGGATGTCGTCGTGGATTCGGCGAATGAGGGCGTCGGCCACCTCGGCATCCACGTTGAACTGGTGCCCCTCGAGGTGCAGCACTGCCGCTCCCGCGGCCACCACGCTGTCAGCCAGCGAGTATTCCGGGATAAACGTCAGATACCTGTCGCAGGCGCATTCCTCGGCCTTCGCCGCCTGGATCGCGATGAGCTGCAACAGAGCAAACACCAAAACCAGATATTTTTTTGTCAAAACTCTCTCCAGGGACCAAGAGAGCAATTGACGAGCCAAATAAAAGCTATTGATAATGATGGCGGCCCGGGGGAGTTTTGACGATGAAACACACGACTGTAAAATCGGTGGCCCGTGCTTGAAAGCAAGCAGCGCGCCGATCTTTCGTCTTACCAGTCAGTGATACAAGTCACGTGCCACGCGTGGCCGGCCCGCAACCCGGCGAACTCACGCAGCTGCCGCTCTTTCAGCGCGATGTGCGGGTGACTAACTTTTATATGACCGCCCAGATGGTGATCTGCGCGGATCACGTTGCGGCGTATTTCCCTTTATGGATATGCGGGAACGCCGTGTCGGGAATCGCGCGCCCGAGAAAGGGGCACAGTCGCGCCCAGCCCTCGCCTGCCGTAATGTCGAGGACCAGCAGATCTTCGGGCCGATTTTTGAAATAGCTCAGAACGCTTTGGGAGTGCTCGCGGTAACGGTCCAGGCAGCGCTGGCGGTCGAACTTCCACACGCCGTAGAACAGAAATTCCTCGACGTCCAGGCGCCGGCCGCCGATGTGGTTTTCGGCGCTCGTGGCCAGACGCTCGGCATCTCGGATGGTGAGAATGAATCGGCTTCCCGGAAAATGCGCGTCCAGCTCGCGAAACATGAGGGGCAAAGGCAGGTCCGAGGCCGCGTCAAAGCCCTGCATGGCCGCGTCCAGATCGCCGGCGGCCCCCGAAAGCAATGCTTTATAAAACGCAGCATGGTTGTCCCAGTGCGTGCTGCGATAACCCAGGATTTTGAACGCGCGGTCCAGGCTGCTGGTTGCCGTCTTGTGCATTCCGATTCCGAATATTTTTTCCGTCATAATCAGTTCGAGCAGTGTTCCCTGAGGACCTGGTTCACTTCAGCCATTTCCTCGGCCGACCCCTTCACCAGCGTGTTCATCCAATCGTCCACGTTGATGCGCGGCAGACACCACTTGTCACGCAGCCTGAAATACTCGCTCAAGGGCAGCTGCACCAGCATGGGCTTGGCGGGCGCCGCGACCCAGCTGACGATATCGCGAATGTGGGCTTTGTCCATGGCCGTACAACCCGCCGTCGGCGGGCGGGTGCCCTTGGCATCGACCGCGGCCCAGCTGTGCATGAAGATGCAGGAGCCCTGGCCCGCAACGGAATGACCGGCGCCTTTGCTTCCCGAAACTGCCAGGCCATTGTGCCCGACGTTCAAGGCAT
Organism: Deltaproteobacteria bacterium; assembly: GCA_016194725.1. Lineage (GTDB taxonomy): Bacteria > Bdellovibrionota > UBA1018 > UBA1018 > UBA923 > JACQAX01. The sequence goes on along the minus strand of JACQAW010000270.1, from coordinate 2,337 downwards.
ACTCGTAAAGATCGTCGGTGCGCCGCAAGGCCTCGTCGCTGTTCCAGTCCTTGGCAACTTTGGTCTGGTCATGTACGTTGGTGTTGTAGAACTTCGACTTGGGGTCATCCACGCAGCGGCTCGAGGCGTCGACCTTCGTGTATGGCACGTGCTTGCGCGACTTGAAATGAACTGCCGACTCGTCGTTGTAACCGAAGGCCTCGCCCAGCGTAAAAGCCCCGGCCGGCGCGCGGCCGTCGCCCTCATGTTTGACGTAGGCCCCGGTTTCGGGCTCGTTCGCACCGGCGCCCCAGCCCAAGCCGCTACGGCCGGTGATGCCGTCAAAAGGATGGAGATCGGCACCCTTCCAGCCCTTCGTGGCTGTTCCGCCGAACCTTTGTATACGCACGTCTTTCGAATTCCAATGCGGCGCAATTACCAGAATGAGCTGCTTGGAGTGGCGAATCGGGCTTTGCGAACAATCCGGCTCGGCCAGCGCGCTGTTTTGCGAAATCAAAAGCAATACAAGACTCAGCATGCCCGCCAACCCCCAATCCCCACATTTTACCGTTATGCGTCGAAACCCGCAAGACTGTTGCCAATTGAACATTCAACTGCCTGTGCCTACAATCAGGGTATGCCAAGGCTCAAGGCTCTGTTTTTACGTCTATTGCTGGTTGCGGTTTTCGCCGCCGTTTCGCCATTTGCCTTGGCCCAAAATTCTGCACCCAAACTGGCGGGGCTGATTGTCGATAAAAAAAACAACTCGTTGCATCTCGTGACTTTTACCGAGGCGGGCTACACGGTTCAGAAAACTTTTCACACCACCCTGGGCCTGGCAGCCGGCGACAAGGAAAAAGAAGGCGACAAGAAAACACCAGAGGGAATCTATTTTTTCGAAGAGCTGAAGCGCCCGCCCCGGCTGCTCAAAAAATTCGGCAACCTGGCGCTGACCATGAACTTTCCGAATCCCTGGGACCGTTTCATGGGAAAATCCGGCTCGGGCATCTGGCTGCACGCCACCGATGAGCCCAAGCGCCTGGACAAGGACTTCGACAGCCTGGGCTGCGTGGTAGTGCGAAACGAGGAAATCGAAGAGCTGCTTCCCAGGCTCACCTATCGCACCAGTCCCGTGCTGGTATTCGACGACTTTGAAAAACGCAAAGAGCTGCTCAAACCGGAACGGCTTGCCGCACTTGTCGCGTTCGTAAAAGGCTGGGCGCACAACTGGTCCGAAAAAAATATGGAAAATTACATTCACAGCTATCACGCCGGTTTTTCGAGCAATGGCAAGGACCGCAAGCAGTGGCGCGCGTATAAGGGGCAGCTCAATCAGCAATACGCCAGCATCAGCGTCAAGCTGACCCATCTTTTCGTCTTCGCACACCCCAAGTATGATGTGGCGATATTCAAGCAGGTGTACGAGTCCCGACTGAAGAACGGCAAGGTCGCCAAGCGTACGGAAGGCGTTAAGATCCTGTATCTCGCGAATGAAGACGGCGCGCCGAAAATACTTTCTGAAGAGTTCCGCGACACCCAGCTGTAATAGAGGCACTGGGCCATTCAATCGCATCACGCGACGGCTGAACAGTTTTTAGGCAGTGTAGCGGAAAAGCAAGTCATCTAAAAAGTTAACTACGCACACCAAAGTCGTCCGCAAAGACCACCCCGCTCTTTTACCGCATCATTCCCCGCACATGAAGGCTCGCGCGCAGCTCGCTCCCTTGGCACGTTCCCCGCACTACTACTTTCTCGGAGATAGAGAATCAGTATGATGCCATTTGGTAAACACCGAGGCCTTGTGTTTTCCATCGCCGTAATTTCAACGGTAACGATGGGATTGCTCGTCGTTGCAGCCAGCGCCGGGGCCGAGCCCTGCCAAAACTGCAACGCGTTCAGGGCCATGGTCACGACCAGCTCGCTGGCCTCGGATGTCAGCGACATCGGACTGAACGCGATTCACACCGAGGGCAGCGCCTTCTACACGAAGGTGGAACGGGCCGCGGCCCTGCGCCTGAAGATCGACGCCGACAAGATGATACCCGATTACTGCAAGAGCAAGCTGAAAGCCGAAATTCCGCTTTCCACCTTTGACGTATACGTGCGCCATAACCTTATCGCGCCCGCGGCACCCACTAAATTCGTTTATGACGGCAGCGGCCCCGGCGCGCTGTATGATGCTTACAACAACACCTATGCCTCGAAGTACAACAACGCTTGTACCGCGCCCGCTGATGGCACCAACCTGGCCTTGAACGCGGCCTACAGCGCATGTCTGAAGACGAACGCGCCCGGCGCTTATAAACAGTTCAGCAAGGATCTGCTGACGGGCGACCCCGCCGCGCTTGCAAAGGCTTT
>JACQAW010000269.1 GCA_016194725.1 Deltaproteobacteria bacterium | reverse complement strand
GATGAAACGCCGCGGGCTGCCCTATATTTCGGTGCTGGCCGATCCCACCACCGGTGGGGTGGCCGCGAGCTTTGCGATGCTGGGCGACATCATCATTGCTGAGCCCAATGCGCTCATCGGCTTTGCCGGACCGCGCGTGATCGAGCAGACGATGCGCACAGGGCTGCCCAAGGGCTTTCAGCGCAGCGAATTTTTGCTCAAGCACGGCTTCATCGACATGATCGTGCATCGCAAGGAACTCCCGCAGACTCTTTCCAAGATTCTCTCCATGTTGAAGCAGGGTTCATGCCTGAAAACGGCTCGAAAAAGCAGCCGTTGAGCCAGCTGGCCGGTCTGCTGGCCATACTGTCGACCGTGCTTTATCTGGCTCCCGTGGCGTACGGCGATCAGGAGCCGGTGCGCGTGGACTCTTCCAAAACGCCGGTCCGCCAGGCCCCGTCCACCAATACGAGTACAAGATCGAGCGGCACCAAGCTATCGGTTTCAGGCAAGTACCTGCACCTGAGCTGCACGCGCCAGCTCCGCGATCTGAAGAAAAACACGCTCGAGTGTTTCGGCAACGTGTACATTCGACGCCCCAATGAGCTGCTTACTTCTGATTACGCGTTGATGAATCTGAATACCGATGAGCTGCACGCCGAAGGCAACGTGGTGTATTTCACGGCGGACACGGTGATTTACGGCGCGAAAATGGATTTCAATTTCGCCAGCGAAACGGGCGTTATTTACGACGGCCGCATCGAGAGCGACAAGTACCAGCTGCTGGGCGAAAGCATTCAGCGGCTCGAGGCCGGCCATTTCATCGCCGAAGACGGCGAATACACCACCTGTCGGGACTGCCCGGCGAGCTGGAAGATGGTGGGGCGCACGATCGACATGCAGGTCGATGGCTACGCCAAGATGAGCCAGGTGTTCATCAAGCTCAACGATGCGCCTGCGCTATACCTGCCTTACGCAGTCATTCCCGTTAAAACGAAGAGACAGAGCGGGCTGCTGTTTCCGCGCTTTCAGCTCACGGGACCGAACGGGTTCACGTACATCCAGCCATATTTTTGGGCCATCTCGCGCAGCATGGACGCCACGGTGGCCGCGGGTTTTTATTCGCTCAAGGGGCTCAAGGCCGAGAGCCAGTACCGCTACGTGCTGGGCACGCGCAGCCATGGCGAGGTCAATGCCTTCTACCTGCGCGACAAGCAGTTTATCCGCGACCCGTATTACAACCGCTGGGCGCTCAACTCGGGCCACAATATCGAGCTGCCGTGGCGCATGGAGTTCAAGCTCAACTATCTGGACGCCTCAGATCGCGATTATGCCCGCAAGATTGGCGACATTCCGGGCGTCTACGAGCCGGCGCTGGTGTCCGAAGCTGGACTCTCGCGAAGTGGCAGGGACGTGAGCGTGTGGATGAGCACCAAACGCATCCATAATTTATTGACTCCCCAGCTTACCGGCTTTGATTCCAATACGGTTCAGTTGCTGCCCAGCGTGTCGATGGCCACCACCGACCACCGCATTTTTCCGGGGCTGCCGCTGAACTGGAGCCTGTTCATGAATTACTCGCGGTTTTATCGCGACACTGTGGCGTTTGACCCCATCTATCCGGTCGATTTCGTGCCCTCGTCGAACGCCTTTTTTCTGCAGGGGGTTTCGCCGATCCGGCGCGGGCAACGCTTCAATATCGTGCCCGAGCTTTATATGCCCTTTCGCGTTGCCGATGTCATCGAGGTGCTGCCCAGCGTGCAGTACCGCACTTACGAATACCTGTTTGACCAGAAAATCGCCGCGCCCACGACGCGTGGTTACCTGCTTGCGCAGACCGAAGTGGCGACCACGATTGAAAAGGTCTATGGCGATTCGGTGAAGCACAAGTTTCGTCCGGCGCTGACCTACTCCAATATTCCGATCATTCAGCAGAACCCCAAACATCCGTTCATCAAACAGCTTTCCACCGCGGGCAACGAGTTCGACGAGTCGGATATCGTGCCCATTTCAAACGACACCCAGCTTTATTTCGTGCCATTAGGCAACTCGCTGTCTTACCAGTTTGGCAACAAGTTCATCTTCAAAACTGCTCCGGGCAGCTATAAGAAAGCCGTCGACATCGTTTCGGGCCAGAGCATCAACTTTCACGAATATAAGAAAGATACCGGGCGTCAGCCGCTGTCGCGCTTTTTCACGCTCCTGAACGTCGAAACCAATCGCGTGAATGCCCACGGCGAGTACTATTACTACCCGTACATTCGGTCGCCTACCTACAGCTTGAGCATGAGCTATGTTCTGGTGCGCTACACGCGCCGACTGCTGGCGTTTGAGCGCTCGCTGGGTTTGAACTACAGCTACAACCAGGTGACGACCAACGCGGACGCCATCTCGGCCACGCTGAACTGGTCGATTAACGATTATTTTGGATTTACCGCGGGCATCACGTACCGTTTTCCGACGGTGCACGACAACTCGGAAAATCCTGGCGTGATTCAGGGAATCAGCGGCGGGCTGACCTATCAAAGTCCATCGCAGTGTTATAAGTTCGTGCTGGTGGCCAGCCGCACGATCGACAACCCCAAGATTGCCCTGACTTTCAACGTTCCCGTGAATCTTACGGGCGACGGCTTTACGAATCTTCAAGAGGGCGGGGGGCTCGTGCCTGCGGGGCAAGGCCACTGAGGAATCACACTATTAAGAACAGACTTCGGGCTGCAGACTGGAGACACAGACTGGAGACACAGACTGGAGACTGAAGCCACAGGACAGATATCAGAATATGATGACTAGTTATTTAGACGAGATTGGGAAGCTTTTAGGGAGCCTGAAGGAAAAGGAAAGTCACAACGTCGAAGCGGTGGCCGCGCTTATGAAGCGCACGGTTGACGGCGGTGGGCTGGTTTATGTTTTCGGCAGCGGGCACTCGAGCATCCTCGTAGAAGAGGCGTTTCATCGCGCGGGCGGGCTAATTCCCGTTTATCCGGTGCTGCACACGTTTCTTACCCCGCACACGACGCCCAAGATCAGCGGCAAGCTTGAGCGCCTTGAAGGCGTGGCCAGTATTCTGTTCGCGCGCTCGGGTGCGGGGGCGCGCGACATGATGTGGATTGCCAGCAACTCCGGCATCAACGCCGCGGCCATCGAGATGGCCATGGAGTGCAAAAAAGCGGGAGTGGCGACGGTGGCGCTGACCAGTCTGGTGCATTCTCAGGCAGCTCAAACTCGGCATTCGAGCGGGGGCAAACTTTTTGAGCTTTGCGACTTTGTTCTCGACAACCATTGCCCGCCTGGTGATGCGCTGGTTGATTTTTCGGGAATAAAAGTCGCTGCTGGCTCGACCGTGGCCAATAGCGTGCTCTACAACTGGGCACTGACTCGCGCCTGCGCCCTTTGGCACGCGGAAGGGAAAACTTTGCCGATATATCGCAGCGCGAATCTTCCAGGTGGTGATGCGCACAACGAAAAACTCGAAGCGCCGTATCGCGCACGGATTTCTTTGCTCTAACGAGAGATGAAGACTACAATAAATACATGGTGGTAGGTGCATGAAGATCCTCATCAGCAATGACGACGGAGTGTACGCCTGGGGCCTGGAAGTTCTTCATAAACACTTGAAGAAGCTTGGGCGGGTGTGGGTTGTCGCGCCGCTTGAAGAAAAAAGCACGACGGGCCACAGCCTGACGATTCACAAGCCTTTGCGCGTGCATCATCTCGAGAACGGTTTTTATGGCGTCAGCGGCAGCCCGGCTGACTGCGTTTATATCGGCATTCGCGAAGTGATCAAGGCGATGCCCGACGTCGTCATCAGCGGCATCAACCGCGGCGGCAACCTGGGGCAGGACGTCTACTACAGCGGCACCGTTTCGGCGGCTCGCGAAGCCTGCATTCTGGGGCTGCCCGCGATCGCGGTTTCGTGCAATATCGACCCCAAGAAACGCAAGGAAGAGCACGAGGTCCATTTTGAGACGGCGGCCCGGGCGATCGTGAAGCTGCTCAAAGAAATCGCGCTCGCCGAAATTCCCAAACATACCCTGCTCAACATCAACGTGCCCGATGTGCCGATGAACCGCATCAAGGGCTTTCGCGCGGTGAAACAAGGATTTCGCTTTTACAGCGGCACGGTGCTCAGGCGCGTGGACCATCGAGGGCGGCCATACTTCTGGATTGGCGGGCAATACAAGGGTTATCACAACCAGGCGGGTACCGATTGCAGCGCCGTTGCGGATAACTATGTTTCGATTACGCCGGTGCAGCTGGACTGCACCAATCACAGCTATCTACAGACGCTGGAGGGCTCACTTTGAACAGCCGAAGCTTGTTACTCCCAACTCTCGTGGCGTTTTTTGGAATTTCGGCGCTCGTCGCGGGCTGCGCAAGCGTGCCGCGCACGCCAGCTCCCGAACGCGGTATTTTTCAAAGTGGCGTAAACGGCGATTCCGGCGCGCGCGCGCCGCTGCCTATTTCCATTCCGCCTTCGCTGACGATGAACTCGGGTTCGGGCTTTGTTTGGCCGGTTAAAGAGGGCAAGGTGAGCTCCTTTTTCGGTTCGCGCAAGCGCGACTACCACGAGGGCATCGACATCAAGACCAACCGCGGAAATCCCATCTTTGCGGCCAAGGCGGGCGAGATCATCTACAGCGGTCGCAAGATTCACGGCTATGGCAACATGATCGTCGTCAAGCATGCCGATGGGCTGGCCACGGTTTACGCGCACAACAAGAAGAATCTGGTCAAAGTGGGCGAGCAGGTGGCTCAAGGCCAGGTTCTGGGCCTGGTCGGCGCGACGGGCAAAGCCACTGGGCCGCATCTGCATTTCGAGATTCGCAGAGGTGAACTGCCTCAAGATCCACTACTCTATTTGCCACAAGTACGCGCTCCTGCTATGGCTCATAAGTAATGGAACACCTTACTTTGGATGCCGTGAAGAAACTCGTCCGCGATATTCCCGATTTTCCGAAAAAAGGAATCCTGTTCAAGGACATCACGCCGGCACTGGCTCATCCCAGGGCCCTTGGGTTCATCTGCGACGAGCTGACCAAGCCATTTCGGGACAAGAAAATAGATAAAGTATTGGCCATCGAAAGCCGCGGATTCTTTTTTGGAACCGGTATCGCTGAGCGGCTGGGCGCGGGGTTGGTGCCCGTACGCAAGGCCGGAAAGCTGCCCTGGGAGTGCGAGCGCGAGAGCTATGCACTGGAGTACGGCGACGCCACGCCGACGACGTGTTGGCAACCGGAGGCACGCTCAGAGCTTCGAAAATTTTAGCTGAACGCCTGGGTGGCAATATCGTGGGTGCGGCCTGCTTTTTGGAGATCGGGTTTCTGAAAGGGCGCGGGGTCCTTTCGCCCGTGCCCATGCATTCGCTTTGGGCGGTCTGAACAATCGGGTTTAGACGTCTTGAGACGGGACTCGATGCGTTAGCGTGCCGTGGCGGCGGCATAGAAACCGATCGCGTACGCCGAGAGCTGTGGTGGCACGCCCAGGGACGACGGATAGACCGACATGTCGGCAACCAGCAGATTGTCGAGCTGCCAGTAGCGGCAGGACTCGTCGAGGCAGGAGTCTTTTTCGGAACGCCCCACCCAAACCGTGCTCATCGGATGCACCGCGACCATGTCGATATCCAGGTCGCGCACTTCGATAGGCAAACGGTCGAGCTGAGCCGCGGTTTGAATGCGCAGCGGTTCGACAAATGGAAGAATGGCTTCGCGCGCACCGGCGGCGAGTAAAATGCGGGCTGCCTCGCGCAGACCGGTAGCCAGTTGCGCGCGGTCGGCGCTGTTTAAAACATAATTCAGGTCAGCGCCAAATTCGCCCTTGCGCCTCACGATGCCGCGAGTGGAGTCGTGCACCATCGCTGAAATACAGGCCATCCGGGGCAGTTTTTCCATCCAGCCGGCGTGCTCGGCGCCAAAGCCCGGCAGCATCGAGGCGGCGCCGGCGGGATGGGCGGAGCCCGCGATCATCCAGATGCGTTTTTCTGCGGCAGCGTTGGGCGCGGGTTCGAACGAGATGAATTCGGTGCACTCGTAGCTCTGGGGAATGCCCTGCCACGAGCGCACCGGTTGCTCAAATTCGCCCAGCACGGCCACGCCCGGATGCAGATGCAAGCGTGAGCCCACGAGACTTTCCGGATCAGGCACATCGCTGCGCTGAAGCAAAAGAGGCGTTTCCACGGCGCCGCCGGCGCAGATAAAAGTTTTGGCGCTGATGACGTGGGTGGAAAGCGCCGCGCCGGATTCCGGATGCAGCGTCTGGGCGATCACCCGCACGATTCGGCGACCGTCACGTTCCAATCTCAGAGCTCGGGTGTCGGCCAGCACCATGGCCCCGTGCTGCACAGCCTGAGGTATCAGCACGCGCAGCGCATTCATCTTGGCATCGAACGCGCAGCCCAGCTCGCAGAATCCACTGCCCACGCAGTCTTTGCGGTTGTGGAAAAGAAAATCGCCACGGTAGCCCAGCTTTTCAACACCCGCTTTGAACAGGCGGTTGTTCTCGTTCATGCGCTCGGCCGGAATGCGCGAAACGCCCAGCAGCTTTTCGACTTTTTCGTAGTGGGGGCGCAGGCCACTGACGTTGAAACGAGGCAGCTCCCAAGATGCAAAGACAGGGTCGGGAATGCGCTTGCACAGGTTGATGTTGTGCAAGGTCGAACCTCCCACACCATGGCCGTGCAGCACGCGAATGGCGCGGTTGCGTGTGGTTCGCCCACCGGCATCATAGAACAGCTTGGGAAACATGTTTTCCTCGCGCTGATCGAAATCCTTGGGCGTCAGAAACGAGCCGCGCTCGACGACGATCACGCGGCGTCCGGCCTGCGCCAGGGCGTAAGCCGCGGCGCTGCCCCCGGCGCCGGAGCCGATGATGCACACGTCGGCATCAAAGACGCGATTGGCGATGAGCTGCCGGTGGGTGAAAATCACGACTTGGCCTCGAGGCCCTGATAGCGGCGTTCAAATGCCGGATTAACGGCATCGGCGGATACCAATGGACCCGCGTAGCCAAGACCGGCCCAATTCGCGGGTCGCGTGTAGTAATAAAGATAGGAGAGGTCTTTGAGCGCGCAATAAACAGGGCGCCGCCACGTGGCGCCTCGGCGCCAGCCGGTCAGGCAGTGCGCTCGAGCCTGGGCAGGCAGCGACGAAAAGCGTCCCAGGTATCCATGAAATACAAGCGGCGAGTGTTCGACCAGCGCAAGCAGCGCGCTGAACTCCAGGCGCGTGCGCCCATCCATTCGGCCCAGATACCCGTCCATGAAACGCAAGGCCTCGCGCACCGACTCTGGTTTGGTTTCGCCCGTGATCGTCTGATAGGCCGCGGCCAGTACCTTGGCCTGGTTGGAACTCAAGTGCGAAAGCGGCCCAGGGTCGTCGCCCGCGGCGGGAGTCAGAAAGCGCCAGCCCACCATTGACGCGACAGCGGCGAGCGCCGTCCAGCGCAGAAATTTTCGGCGGGAAAGTGCGGCGGCCCACGCCGCCGGGTTATCGGACCGATGATCAGAATGTGACATGAGACTCGCATTCAAACACGAATTGCACGGGGTTGAAATGGCCACCGCTTGCTATACGAACGCTGCGTCATTAGAATCTTGGTATGCGCACCGATGCGGTTTCCATTCTGATTTGGATCGCCTACGCCGCTTTTGCCGGTGCGGTGTTTTACTTTCTCTGGCTTCAGCTCGAAAAAATGAAGAGTCCATCCAAAACGCCGCGCCAGGCGACAGCAAAGGCGCGCGCTCCACAGACTTACCGGGGCAGAACGGGTTTGGAGTCCGATGTGCTTAAAGCAGGTACGGGTGCGGGCGCCAAGGGCCGCGACATACTGACGGTGCATTATACCGCCCGGCTGCCCACGGGCGAGCAGGTCGACTCGTCGCGCGAGCGGGGCACGCCGCTGACCTTCAAGCTGGGAACCGGAGCCGTGATTGATGGCTGGGACGAAGCGCTCAAGGGGGCGCAGGTAGGCGAGGTGCGCAAGATCACGGTGCCGCCGGCGCTGGCCTACGGAAAAAAGGGCACAAAAAAAGTACCGCCCAACGCGACAATTATTTTCGAAGTCGAGCTATTGAAGATCGAGGCACCGTGACGCGAATTCTGGTTAGGATGCTTTTCGTTTTCATGCTGCCTCTGAGTGCGCTGGCGCACACCAAAGATTCGGGCCGGATATTCGTTACAATCAGGGGCCAGGAGCTGGACGTGCGCATGGAGCTTGGCGCGAGCGCGCTCGAAGACCTGGCGCACCTTCCGGATTACAGCTTGGATGAGCGCACCAGCCCCGCTCTGGCCAAGCAACTTGTCGAGGTCGCGCTGATGGGTGGCGAGCTGCGCACCAGTGAGGGCGGCCTGTGCAGTTGGTCGCAGCCGTCGGCGCAGATCGAACAAAGGCGCGTGATTCTGGCTGCGGTAGTGCGTTGTCCGGCGGCAGCGGTGAAACTCGTCTGGAAGCTTCCCGTCGTGGAAGGAATGAAAGACGGCTTTCAAATTTTGGGAAAAGCCGATTTCAACGGCACGTCGGTGGCGTTTGAGGCCGACCGGTCTCATTCGACCATCACGCTCGCGCCGACTCCGAATGGCTTTGGCGATTTTATTCTAATAGGGATCGAGCATATCGGAGCTGCGCCTTCCGAGTGGCTGGGCGCGGACCGGCGCTTGAAGCTTCCAGACGGTATTGATCACATTCTTTTTATTCTGGCCCTCGTGCTGGGGGGCGGCGGGGTGTGGGGTTTGCTCAAAACCGTCACGGGTTTTACGCTCGGACATTCCGCCACGCTTGCGTGCGTCGCACTTGGGTGGGTGCAGGTGCCTTCGCGGCTGGTCGAGTCGGCGATTGCGCTCTCGATCGTGGTAGTCGCCGCCGAGGATTTGATTCACAATCTTTGGGGGCGCGTGCCCCGCCACCGCTGGCGAATTGCCGCGGTATTTGGCCTGGTTCATGGTTTCGGTTTCGCCACGGCGTTGGCCTCGCTGCATCTCGAGAAGGGCCGGCTAATGGTGCCCCTGGTGGGGTTCAACCTGGGCGTTGAAGTGGGGCAAGCCATTATCGTGCTGCTCATTTTTCCGGCGCTTTGCTGGCTTCAAAAGAGCCAGCGGTTTTACCTCTATGTCGTGCGACTTTCGGCAGCATTGATTCTGGCCGCCGGCTTTATCTGGTTCATTCAGCGGGTGTTTTTGCCTCAATAGGCCAAACTGTAACTATTTGTTATTTAAGATAAAATAAGGTCCATAGTCACCATTTTTCAAGACTGATACAATGAGAACAGGGACAAAGGGGGAGCACGTGAACCAGCTGGGACGTATTGCGGCGTTGAGCTTATTGATGGGTGTACTGTTTTCCTGGCCAAACCTTCGGGCCGATGAGCCCGTCGATTACTCGCACGATCTGGCGCTGGTGCGTTCGAATATCGCACGCGTCGAAACCGACGTGGCCGAGCTGCAGAAGAAGCTTGAGGTTCCAAGAATTTCAAAAGCAGCCAAGGCGCACGTGTTTCGCGAGCTGGTCCGCAAAAAAAATCTGCTGGGCCGGCTTCAGGACCGGGAGCTCAGTCTGCGCTCACGTTTTCGGGCTTCGGGCGGACACGACAGCTGGGATCCCAACGAGCTGCTGACCTACATTCCATACACGGCATTTGAAAACGGCCAAATCAGCGATCTGCGTGCGGGCAAGCAGGTGCCGCCGACCCAGGATTGCGAATCATCGGTCAAAAAAATCAATTCTGGCAAAGGAACGGATAAACCGGAGGCGAAGTGAAAGGCCATAGGCACCACCCATCTTTAGTACTGCTGCTGCTGGCATTTCTTGCGGGCGTGCAGGCGTGGGGTCATGGGGCCGACAAGCCCGTGAAAGCCGTTAGTGGCGTCAGTGGCATTTTTGGGGATTCGCATGGCGGTTATGGTTTCGTTTCCAGCTCCGAGGCCGCCGCATCTGATTCCCTGAACTTTGGGTGCTCGCCCGAGGACATCAAAAGCTACGTGAAGGCCGCCTGCAAGCCGGGGACGGGAATTGCCGACCCCAATACGCTGGCCCGTGATTTTCTTTTGCCCATCGTCACGCAAAAGATGCGCGACAAGATCTACGAGAGCATGGTGCTGCGCCAAGAGGCGGCGCGGGCCTCGGCTGACCGTCTATTGGCGTTGCGACCGGGAACCGATGAGGCCGTTAGAAACGCCGCCGGAGCGAAGGCCGATGTTCGTCCCATTCCCGTGGCCGCGTCCCCGGGGTGCATCTCGCCCGACTCGTCGGGCATGCATGCCGCAAAAGATCTTCCCGTGGCTTACCCGGGTGCCGAAACCGGTACCGGTGATACGATCATCACTCGTTACCCTGGCGACACCGACATGATTCTTGCCGACCGGGGCTCGGAGATGACCGAGGGCAGCTTGCTGCAGCGCTATCGTGCCACGATCAACCAGTTCAACATCCAGACCATGCTGCAGTCGGTGGCCTTTTCGGACCAGCTCGATTATGAGCTCACCAAGTGCACGGGCGCCGCGAGCAGCTCGCCTCTGTGCGCCGACCTACATGATAAAAAAGAACGGCTGGCGGGCTCGTTTCCCATGCTCTTTGGGCCAGGCTCGGAGGCCCGCGCGGAAAAAATGCGCGCGGCTTACAAAAGCGTCGTGGGCGACGGTGCCTACAAGCGGGCCATTCAGCGCGACGTTAAAAAAGACCGCAACAACTCGCTGGGCGCGCTGGATGAGGATTTCGCCAAAGCCCTCGTCAAAGGAATCAAACCCGACGCCAAGCCGGCTGACGTTGCTGTCGACCAAAAGGTCATGGACGCGGCGCTAAGTGTAATGAACGACCAGGAAGCGGCCTCGGCCCAGGAAATGAGTGCTGTTTGTGGAACCCCCGGCTCGTCCCCCTCGCTGGAAGATCTGGTGAAACGTTATCCGAACGTGGCTAAGCAGATGTTGCTCGACATGCCCGAGAGCAGCCGCCAGGCGGCCAAAGCCGTGCTGTGCTCAAGTCCCGCGCTGGCGCAGCTGCACAATCCGCCGCGCTGTGACGGGGTTTGCGGCAGCCTGGCAAACGGTGGCGAGATGAAGGTGTGCCGCGCGCAGCCCGATTTTCCGTACTCCTCGGACAGCTTTTTCAAATACCGCCGCCCCGACCCCAGTGGCCCGCTGATGATGGACCTTACCGTTTATCTCTCGCCCGGGCCCGGAATGAAGAAAGAAGACGTCGAGGCTGCTGCCGCCGAAATGCAGGCCAACGCACAGAGCTATTACAACTGTCAGGCGGGCAACACGCCGCCTGCGACATTCAAATTCAAAGACAAGCCCACGGCTACCGTCGAGCAGGAAGTGAGCTGTCCGCCGGATGTGAAAGACAAACCCAATCCGCCCATTCAGTTCAACATTTCGATGAAAATCGCGCCCGACAAAAAAGCGCAGCCGCTGGTGCAGTATAACAAGTGTTATCGCGCCGAGGACTCCATTACCGACTGCGACAAGGTTCGCGGCTTCGTGGTCAAGGACTGCCAGAAGGCCTGTGAAGGCCAGGCGGACTGCAAAAAGGCCTGCGACAGCAGTGAGCCCGCGGTCGCGTGCAAGACGAAGTGCAATGAAAAGTTTGAAATCGACCTCGACGAGGATGCCACCAAAGCCGCCAAAACCGATGCCAAGCGCACCGCCTGCAGCGAGAACTGCGATCGCCACGTCGCAGCGGCGGGCTCGCCCGAGCTCAATCGCGAAGACGCGGGCCATTACACGGCCAACACAGGGCTGGGCACGGTATTCCACGAGGTGGGCCATCTGCTTTCGCTCGATGATGAGTACCAGAACCCGGCTTACTCGTTTAATCTGCTGGGTGAGCACGACTCGCTCATGAACAACTCCAGCGGCAAATCGCGAATCTACCCGCGGCATTTCAGGCGCATGGAAACCCCCGCGCTTTCGTGCGCGGGAATCCGTGCCTGCGATGCCGATAAAGGTTGCTCAGGGTATCCGAAATGAGATTTGGACTTCTCCCGATCGTGTTGTTCGCCGCGCTTTT
>JACQAW010000261.1 GCA_016194725.1 Deltaproteobacteria bacterium | reverse complement strand
GCTGGCTGGGGCGGCGCGACGCAAGGTTGGCGAATTCATGCAAATCCTCGCAGAAATGCGCTCACTGATGAAAACGAAGACCCTGTCTGAATTTTATCATGAGCTTATTGACCGCACCCGCTATGTCGAAGAGTTGCGTGCCGAGAACACCGAAGAATCGCTTTCGCGAATTGAGAACCTCCAGGAATTCGACTCGATACTCGTCGAATTCGAGGCAACGCAGAAAGCGGCAATTGAGGCTGCGGGCGGCGAGATTCCGAATGCCGACGTGCTGCTGCCGCATTTTCTCGAGAGCGTCACGCTCTCGTCTGAACAGGCTGATGGCGAATCCGAGGCGGGCTTTGTTTCGATGATGACCTTGCACACAAGCAAGGGCCTTGAATTTCCGCTGGTGTTCATCGTCGGATGCGAGGAAGGCCTGTTTCCTTCGATACGCCAGTTTGAGCAGGAAAACGAAGAGGACATCGAAGAGGAGAGACGACTGTGTTACGTCGGTATGACTCGAGCGAAGCGCAAACTTTTCATGACTCATGCTGTTTGTCGTCGCGTTTACGGCAATATCGTTTATCACGATCCTTCTCGATTTTTTCTCGAAATGCCGGATGACCTCGTCGAGTTTACGGACCTCTCGCGGATGCGTATCCCGGGTGGTGGAGCACCGGCGCGCGGACGCACCAATGAAGATGATTTTGAATATGAGGCCAGGCAAGTTCATGACTCTTATACCCGCACGGCGCCGCCGGCCAAACGCGATGCCAGTTGGGACTCGCACGTCCCGAGTTTCATGACCCCTGGGCCCGCCGCTGGAACCGGAGTTCCAAACATCGGACTTCAGGTGAAGCATGGAACCTATGGCATGGGAATTGTGCGGGGAGTTGAGGGTGCCAATCAGGACGCCAAAGTCACGGTCGAGTTCGCAGGACGGGTTGTGAAGAAATTCGTGCTCAAGTTCGCGAATCTGGAGTTCATGGCATGAGTAAGTTCGGTGCAGACACGGTTCGGAAAGTCGCCGAGCTTGCGAGATTGCAGCTGACCGAAGCCGAAGTGACGAAATTCACTGAGCAAGTCGGGCACATTCTTGCCTATGTGGAAAAGCTGGATGCTCTCGACACTGCACAAGTGGCACCACTTCTAAGCCCGCTTGAGGTGGTACCACCCCTGCGCGCTGACGACCTTCGTCCCTCGCCAGGCGCTGAGGTCATGGTTTCGCTCGCGAAGGAACACCTTTATGAAAGCTATAAGGTTCCGCAAGTCATGGGTGCACATTGAGCATGATTCTGTCGCTGCACGAGAAGCTAACGACAAGAAAAATTTCATCGGTTGAACTCGCGAAACACTATCTGGCAAGAATTAAGCTGGATAAAACGAACTCCTATATCAGCGTTGAAGGCAACGAAGCGCTCAAAATGGCGGCCGCAGCGGACACGCGACTCGCAGCTGGGGAAAACGTTACTCTACTTACGGGCGTTCCGCTTGGTATCAAGGACCTTCTTTGCACGAAGGACATGATTACCACCTGCGCTTCGAAGATACTCGCCGATTACAGGCCGCCATATGATGCGACCGCTATCGTTCGCCTGAAATCCGCGGGCGCCACGTTTCTCGGAAAGCTGAATATGGACGAGTTCGCGATGGGCGGCTCGAACGAGAGCTCTGCGTTCGGGGCTGTCCGAAATCCGGTAAACCACGATTACGTGGCGGGCGGATCGAGCGGAGGATCTGCAGCTGCAGTGAAGGCTGGGTTGGCGGCTGCCACACTCGGAAGTGACACCGGTGGTTCTGTTCGTCTGCCCGCGGCCTATACCGGGACGGTCGGGCTGAAGCCGACATATGGCAGCGTTAGCCGTTACGGGCTCGTCGCATTTGCAAGCTCGTTGGACCAGATTGGTCCGCTGGGTGTTTCGGCTGAGGACTGCGCGATTTTGCTTTCTGCGATTGCCGGCGGCGATGCCAGCGATTCCACCTGTGCCCCGCGTCCCTCTGCAGATTATCTGGAGCTGATGAAGGATGCGGGAGCGAGGAAGTACCGAATCGGTCTGCCAAAAGAGTATTTCATAGGCGGTCTTCAGAAAGAGGTGGCCGGCTCCATCGATCGCGTTGTGCAGGCGTTGAAGAAAGCCGGGCACACGCTGGTGGACATTTCTTTGCCCCATACCGAATATTCGGTGGCGGTGTATTATATTGTCGCTGTCAGCGAGGCTTCGAGCAATCTTGCACGGTTTGACGGTGTCAGGTACGGCGCTCGTCTTGCGGGTGACCGTTCGCTTGCAGAAATGTATAAGCAGACCCGTTCTTTGTTTGGCGAGGAAGTGAAGCGTCGAATTATATTGGGTACCTTCGCGCTGAGCGCCGGCTACTATGATGCGTATTATAAGAAAGCCTGTCAGGTACGACGCCTTATAAAGAACGACTTCGATAAGGCCTGGCAACGCGTCGATCTCGTGCTCGCCCCTGTTTCGCCAACCACCGCGTTCAAGCTTGGCGAAAAGACGGCAGATCCTCTTCAAATGTACCTGAATGATATATTCACGGTTCCGGCCAATCTGGCGGGACTACCGGGAATCTCAGTTCCGGCGGGCCGAGATGCCAAAGGATTGCCCGTTGGGGTGCAGTTCATCGGAAAGCCGTTCGCGGAAGCTGAACTGTTGGCGTTGGCGAAATTCGTCGAATCCGAGGTTTACAGCGAGGGGGTTGACCATGGACTTTGAGCCTGTCATCGGTCTTGAGGTTCACGCCCAGCTGACGACGAAATCCAAGTTGTTTTGCGCGTGTTCCACGGAGTTCAATGCGCCGGCAAATGCCCATGTGTGCCCGGTATGCGCCGGCCATCCCGGTACCTTGCCAGTGCTAAATGCCAAGGCTGTTGAGCATGCTCTCAAGGCCGCGTTGGCGCTTGATTGCAAGGTGAATTTGCGAAGTGTTTTTGCGAGAAAAAATTATTTTTATCCCGACTTGCCCAAGGGATATCAGATCACCCAGTTTGACCTGCCAATTTGTCAACATGGGCATCTCGACATCGAGGTGGGCACTCGGAGCAAACGTGTGGGCATCACCCGCATTCATATGGAAGAGGACGCCGGAAAATCGGTGCATGCGCAGGGTTACAGTCTGGTTAACCTGAATCGCGCTGCTACGCCCCTAATTGAAATTGTAAGCGAGCCGGACATTCGGTCTGCCGAGGAAGCTGGCGCATATCTGCGCAAACTGCGGATCAAGAATGTGAATTCCTTTCGTTTCGTCGAAAAGGCCATTGATTACGAAATCAATCGTCAGACGCAGCTGATCCAAAGCGGCGGCCAGGTTCTTCAGGAAACCCGAACTTACGATAGCGGCAAAGGCGTAACGATTTCAATGCGCGGAAAAGAAGAGGCGCATGATTATCGTTATTTTCCTGAGCCCGACCTCATTCCGTTAATGATCTCTCAGGAAACGCTTGAGACCGTTCGTTCAAAATTGCCCGAGCTTCCTGATCAAAAACGCGATCGGTTTATTGCCGAACTGGGCATACCCGCTTATGACTCCGCGGTAATCACGTCGAGCCGCAAGCTGGCTGAATTTTTTGAAGTCGCAGTTTCGCGATGTGGTAATGCCAAGGCGGTCAGCAATTGGGTCATGGGCGAAATGCTTCGGTTGCTCAAGCTCGATGAGCGCGAAGTTGACGATATGGAGATGCAGCCAGATGAGCTGGGGGCGTTGATACGGATGATTGATGCAGGAACGATCAGCAACACGATAGCCAAGACAGTATTCGAAGAAATGTACAAAACGGGGCAGGATCCCGAGGCTATCGTGAAGGAAAAAGGATTGATGCAGATTTCAGATACCTCGGCTATTCTGCAGGCAATCGATAAAGTCATAGCTGGGAATGCCGGGCAGGTTGCTGAATATCGGTCCGGCAAGGACAAGCTAATGGGCTTTTTCGTCGGTCAGGTGATGAAACAAATGGGCGGTAAGGCTAATCCTGGCGTAGTGAACGAACTATTGAAGCGAAAACTTGGTGCAACTTCATGAAAAAGCATTTCTGGTCTGGTTTCGGGATAATTTTAGTGAGCGGCTTTGTCGCAGCAGGGTGCGTAAGCCCTAAATACTCTTATCATAGTTCATACCGGCTCGAGGGGTGCACGCAGGTTCCCACTCGGACGAACGTGAATGACGAGCTACTGCGGCGTGGTTATGTCCATTTTGCAGAAGTAAAGGGCCCATACGACGTATTCCACAGGCCTGACATTATCAAGAAAGGGGCGCTGGCCGTTGAGCCCTACGAGGACAGAGCCGGCGATATCGCCGTGGCAGTTTGCTCGGGGGGCGCCGCAAACTATCTGCTAACCGAAGAGTGGACCGGATGCAAGGATCGCAAGGATTGCACAATTGAAAATCAAAAAGATGTAAGAAAATTGGCGGAGGATTGGGGATGTCGGGTGAGCGAGCGAGCAGGACATTCCGAACGATGGAAACTGGAAGACCGCCAGGATTGGACAAAAGAAACATGTTCCGCAATTTCAACAAATCTCACGTTTTAATCAGTCTTTCGTTTCTGGTATCCGCGTGCAGCAATTTGTCCCCGGCGCATCTGGGGCGTTTTACGTTCGAGGGATTGGTCAAAGACGAGGCAGGAAAGCCCATCCCTCATGCCTGGGTAAAAGTGCGTGGCTGGGAAACCTTGAGCGACGCTAACGGAAAATGGCGCGAGGTGCAGGTGGTCGATTGCGGCACACTTACCGAACACGTCGAGTCCTATGAGGAAAATGACGAGGTGTTGATAACCGCGGATGGCTTCAGACCCAAAGAGGAAAAATTTATCGTAAAGCATCCAGGCTATTTTCAGAGCTGTAACCCGGAACAGGTGGTTCATTTTGACTCGGTTCTGACCTCAAGGGGAGCCGAAGTTCAGGCACCGGAAACGCCAACCAAGAAACCGAATCCGCCTTCGGAGCAAGCTCCCGCTCCAAAAAATACGAAAGGCAGTTATTCAATATGACAAAACCGAAATCGTCATTTGCCAAGAAACTCGTTCTTGGTGCCGCAGGCTTTTCGGGCTTACTGCTCCTGACGGCAATCGTGGTGCCGCTCGTGGTGGACGTGAACAAGTACCGGCCTCTTATTGTTTCCAAAGCCAATGAGACGCTTAATGGAAAGCTTGATCTTGGCAAGCTGAGTCTGAGCCTATGGGGCCGAGTGAAAATCGATGTCGATGGATTGAAACTGAGTGACTCGTCGGGGAGGCCGGTGGTTTCCGTAAAAGATGCGAGCTTCGATCTACCTCTTTTGGCGTTGCTTTCAGGCAACCCTATTGTGCGCTTGCGTCTGACCGAACCACAGATCGGCGTCGTCAAATTGAAGAACGGCAAACTCAACGCGATGACCTTGATGAAAGAGACACCGGCGGGTTCGTCTTCAGCGTCGAAGGGCTCAGGCAGCGTTGCCGCGGCTGGGAATTCACCGGCCAAAGGTTCGGCTGAGATACCGGCCATGGTTCTGCATTCACGCATCACAGTCTTGCTCGAGCAAGCTAAGCTTGACTACAAGGACGAGATCACGGGCGATAACTATGCCATCAACAAGCTCGATTTTCGTCTCGAAGACGTATCTCCGAGCAGCAATATGCCCTTTGAACTCACGGCAGACTTGGATCTGCTGGTCCAGAAGAAGATCAGGGTCACCGGGCCGCTGGTTTTCCATGGCGAAGTAAAGGCCACGAGCTCCGGAGGGGCGTTTGAAAAGGCCACCGCTAAGGCCGCGCTAAAACTGGATGGCGTGGAGATCGTCGACCCGGGCTTGTTTCATAAGAAAAAGGGCGTGGCTCTTGGCTTCGAAATGGATGCCGATGTCACGAAAGACGCCGTTGATGCTCCAAAAATTGTTTTCAAGCTGGCCGACGTCGAGATTACCGCGCATGCGTCTGCTAAAACAAGGGCCAATATAACCAGCGTTAACTTCAAGGCCGAAACCAACCGAATCGATGTGGCTAAGCTTGGTGATCTTTCTCCTCTTGTGGGTGAGTACGGCCTAAATGGCTTGCTTGACCTTGAGGTAAACGCCAGCGGCCCAACTGATAAATTGGGTTATGGCGCCAGCTTGAAGTTCAACAAAATTGCGCTCAATCACGAGAGCTTGAAGCAGCCTCTCGAGGTAAACGGCTCTTTCAAGGTTTTGACCAACGAACTCCAGAACCTTACCGTCCAGATTGCTGCGGCAAAGGGCTTTGACGTCAAATTGAGTGGCAGCGTCCAGAATTTCATGGCGCCAAGATTCAAGTTCAATCTTGCTTCCAACGATATGGACCTGGATGGCTTGCTAAAAGCGTCCGAAAATGCTGCGGTCGCGCGTAAGGAGCATGCTGAGGCCCAGACCTCAGGTGGTCCCGTGAGTCAGTCGGCGGCACCGGTTGTAGATTACAATGGGATGCTCGCGCCGCTGCATAAGATTCCGATGGCTGCCGTCGCGGCGGGGACCTTTGATTTCAATCTCAAGAAAATCAAATCAACCGGGGTGGCAATAGAGAGCCTGCAGGGTCAGCTGGCGTTGAATAATCTCCTGCTGCAGCTCAAAGATTTTTCGATGAAGATTTTTGACGGGGCGATCAAGGGAAATATGAGCTTCAATGCCCGTGGTGCGAAGCCTGAGGTGGGCACTAATCTTACGGTGAGCGGTCTTCAGACTCAGAAAATGGTCGAAAGTTCGATGCCTGTCGCTCGCAACACCGTCAAGGGCGTCATTAGCGCGGGGCTCAATCTGGGCGGTACGGGCCTGAACCAGGCGGATATAATTGCTGCCTGGAAGGGAAATGGAACCTTCGAAATCAAGAATGCGGTATTTTCGACGCTGGACATTGGCACTCAAATCAAGAACGGCGTACTTGAAAAATTACCTGCCCCTTTGAAGAGCAAAGTAAATATTCCGGACAGTTTGGTGAGCCACCAGGGTGAATACGACTCGGTAAATACGAAATTTTCGTTAAAAGATGGCGTCATGAGTATCAATGAGATTAACGGTAAGGCCCATCCAAACCAGGGCTTTGACCTCAAGGGAAATGGCGCGGTAAAGTTGGCCGATTATGGTCTCGATCTCAATCTTGATATCATCGATACCTACAATCTTTTGCATCTTGATGATCAAGCCAAAGACAGTCGATACGGACATTTCACCCTTTCGCCGAAAGTTGGATGCACGATCTTCAAGCCGTGTTTTGAATGGGGTTCGACCATCTCAAGGCTGGCGCAAAACGCCATTAAGTCGCAGGCGCAGTCCCAGGCCAAGCAAGCGGTGCAAAAAGCGATTGGCGACAAAGTTCCAGGTGCTGGAGGTCTTGTCGACAAGTTGTTTGGAGGCGGAAATAGTGGTGGAGATAAAACCGCCAATTCCGCCCCTGCGCAGCCCGCACCTGCTGCGCCAAAACCCGCTGATGCGGTTCGTGGTGCCCTCAAAGGATTATTTGGGCATTGAGAATGATTGAAGCAGCAATAGATATCGGCACGAACACTATGTTGCTGCTGATTGCCGAAGTGAGCCCGTCAAAAAACGATCAATCCAATCGGCAGCTGGGCCAGGTATTTGAGGATCATATCCGATTTGTGCGTTTGGGGCAGGGTGTTCACCAAAACCGGGCTTTTGCCCCGGAGGCGATGGAACGCTCGATTAAATGCTTTCGAGAGTTCAAAGTCCTTTGTGACAAGCATCATGTAACGGCTATTCACGCCTGTGCTACCAGTGCCTCACGCGACTCGGCCAATTCCAAGGATTTCTATGACCGGGTTCGCAATGGGACGGGAATAAGCGTAAACATAATTGATGGTGCCACGGAGGCTCGCCTGAGCTTTATCGGTGGCCTGCTGAAGCAGCAGGATCCAAAAAGGACCGCCATTATGGATATTGGCGGTGGAAGCACTGAGTTTGTGGTGCTTCGTGACGAAGGCAAAGCAGTTCACGGCCAATCACTGGATATGGGATGCGTGCGGGCAACCGAAATGTTTCTGAAGGGCGACCCGTACACTATGGCTTCACTCGAGCAAATGGAACGTAACTTAAAGTTGGAGTGGAACAAGCTTGAGCCCGCATTGCAATGTGAGCTTCGCGAAAAGGAATGGACTGGAATTGCCGGAACTCCCACCACGCTTGCCGGCATCAGTCAGGGCATGAGCGAGTTCAATGCTGAAAAGCTTGACGGCTATCGCATGGATCGATGCATGGTGGGTGACCTATATGAAGCTCTGGCTACCGAGCCTCAGTCAAAACGAGTGCTGAATCCGTTGATGGGAACAGGGCGCGCCGATATCATAGTCGCTGGCGCTGCGATCCTGTTCACGGCAATGGAGTTTTTCGACAAGCCTGACATTGTCGTCAGCTCCCGAGGATTAAGGCATGGCGTTCTGCTGAACCCGCCCGCTTCTGCCGGTTGACCAAATCTGAATTCGCTTAGAGTTCCCGACGAAGCTCACGGGCCAGCTTTGCGTCGCGCTTTTCGATTCCCCGTAAAAGAACCTCGCGAAATTCCGGATCGGCCGCACGGAGCATTTCCAGCACTTGGCCGCGACCGTCCACGCGAATCATCTCTTCCCGTTTTTGTGGGCCGTTTGAACCGGTACCTCGCGGATTATTGCTGTTGCCGTTCATGCTCTCCCCTTATCCTTCTCTCGAACCCGCTTGATATTGGCTGCGGAGTCGTCAGTCTTTTTCATCAAATCACTAAGAGTTTTTTCGCTGTTCTCGCGATAACGGGCGATCTGCTCCTGGTAGCGGCCTCGGACTTTCTCGACTTCCTGCTCGCCCTTTTCTTTCTCTGCAGCCAGCGTCTTCTCATTGGATTCACGCACTTCCGACAAGCGTTTTTCGTGGCCGTCCTGCGCATTTGAAATGGTGATTTCGTAAGCCTTGTCGAGGTCGGACTTCACGGCCATTTGATGTTCTACGAGGCGCTCAAGCTCGGATTTATTTTTTTCCTTGAGCTCTTTACTGTTTTTTTCGTTTTCATGTTCAAGCTGCATCTTTGCCTGATCATTCCTCAACGTTTGCGTCTGTATGCTCGTATCAATCGACATCGTTCGTCCGTCCCTGTTCGAACATTTGTGGGTGTCACAGCTGCCCTTGGATACAGGATACGTTTCGTGGATATTCATGTCCATCGGGCAAACCTTGCCCATTGAAGCGTAATATGCCAGGAATGTGGGAAGCATGACGACCCCAAAGCCTGTGCCAACAAGCATACAAAAGAAGTCTGATACTGAAATGAGCATTGCCTGGAGTAGTGGCGAGACTACCGTGGTGCCATTCGTTGAGCTGCGGTATCGGTGTCGTTGCGCCGAATGCGTGGATGAGTGGACTCGCCGCCGCCGCATTGAGAAGTCCAGGATTCGTGCAGACATTTCGCCCTTAAGGGTTGAGGCCGTCGGTCGCTATGCAGTGCAAATCGATTGGAATGATGGCCATAAAACCGGCATCTATCCTTATAGCCTGCTTTACGCGATCGCTACCGGCCAAAGCCCCGAGTCGGACGTGACGTCAGATAGTTAGGCGAGATATAGTTTTCTCGTACAGCCAGGTCCTCAAAATTTACACTTGAATTTGCGACTGACGGACGCCCGGCCTCGTTATATGCGGCAGCCCACAGCCGCGCGCTCAGTGCCGCAGCTTCTCCCAATCTCTCCGCAGCAATATCCAACACCGTCAGCTCCTGCGGATCGTGATCAATAACTTGTCGTACGATCGAATTTGAGAAATTTCGTATCAGCTCACGGGCGCTGGCCTGCTCAATCGGTGGTTCACAGAAAAGTGGTTCTTGTTTGAGTTTTCCGGCTTTTTTTACATTTTCTCTCTCTGCCGACGCAAGACCGCGGCCATGAGCGTGACCACATTGGTCAGAAAATGTTTTCAGCAAGGGTCCTATATAGTGGTAGCCCGAATTCACCAGCCGCAGGATTTCGGGGATCACTCTCGCCCTGATGACGCCATCCATGCCTTTTCGGCCCAGTGCAAAAATTGCCTCATCTTGCACCCCGGATGACGAGGTTGAGGCGGAATTCGCGAACCCTTCAAAAATGTGTCCTTCGAACGCCGCGTAAACGCCAGTAGCTGGAATTGGATAATGGCGTCCGTCAAAGTTCAGCGTCGTGTTCAAGGGCCCCGCAAGGTCGCCCACATAGCGGGTCATCAGCGCCAAGAGAAAAAGCGCTCTCGCTGAGGCTCCTTCTCGAAGCGCCGAAACGGAAAGGTCATAGATTTGAAGAATGCGCCACGGCGCCGTACCATATGCCTCGGGATTGCTCTGATTTCTGTCAAACTCGAATACATACGCAACATTATCGCGTAGCAGTGCCTGGTACCTGGCCACGGACTTATCGTAACTGTCGGAAGGCAGTTGAATAACGGCATTCTCATCCCCGCCAAAATGCAGGAATGCATCCACCTCAAAATAATGCAGGCCCTCTTCTGCGAATGTAATTTTGTTCTTAACATTCCGGTATCCGCCTTTGGGCGCCAGCGGAGCATCCTTCCAGTCAACGTCAGGCGTCATGGCAACGCGTTTCACTGTCGCCAGATTACGTTGAAGAAATTTTGCGAGCGGGTGATTTTGTTCAGCTAACAGGTGTACCGCCGCGCCCGCGATTTCCGTATGTCCGTAAGTTCCCCAGGCAAAAGCATTTTGTACGGTATTGAGGAAGAAAATCGAGAGGTAAATCAGGTTAAGCATCAGAGAGTGTATCGGCCCCTCGGAAGGGGACTTGATACTAATTGAATGTCGAAAATATACCGCCTAGGATGGCACGCATGGCACAGAAAAAAACTGAAAGAGATCTTGTTTTTCTATCGGCAAAGAGAACTCCATTTGGCACGTTTGGCGGAATTCTTAAAGATGTTAATCCGTCTGAACTGGGCGCTGTGAGCGCCAGGGCAGCAATCGCACAGGCTGGCATCGATTCGAAGGAAATTTAGCACGTTGTCATCGGATCGGTATTACAGTCGACTGCGGATGCCATTTATATCGCACGCCATATTGGACTCAAGTCTGGCGTTCCTATCGAAGTTCCCGCCCTGGCGGTAAACCGACTTTGCGGATCAGGATTTCAGGTTTTAATTGATGCCCAATATCAAATGCTTGCAGGTGACTCCCAGGTTGCGCTCGTCGGAGGCGTCGAGAACATGAGCCTGACCCCCTATGTATATTAAGAGGTGTGCGCTTTGGCACCAAAATGGGGCATAGCCAGGTCGAGGATTATCTTTTTGCCGCGCTGACCGATTCTTATGCTGGCACGCCCATGGCAATCACTGCCGAGAACCTTGGCGAAAAGTATGCCATCACGCGTGCACAGGCGGACGAACATGCTCTGCTGTCGCAAGCTCGGACAAAAACGGCAGGCGAGAGGGGTTACTTTAAAGATGAGATCATAGCGTACTCCTCGACCGATAAAAAAGGTAACACCGTTACTTTTGCCACCGACGAACATCCAAAGCCGGCGACTACACTTGAAACGCTGGGCAAACTGAAGTCTGTTTCTAAAGAAAATGGATTGGTAACGGCAGGTAATGCGAGTGGTATCGTTGACGGCGCCGCATGCATGGTAGTTTCCACTGCCGAATATGCGAGCCGAAGGAATCTCAAGCCCTTGGCTCGGTTCGTCTCATATGGCATCAGCGGCGTTGAACCCGGACTTATGGGCATCGGTCCCGCGCCGGCCGCCCGCCAGGCGTTGGAACGTGCGGGTATGACCCTTGCCCAGATTGATCTTTTTGAGGTCAATGAGGCTTTTGCGGCGCAGTACCTCGCTGTCGAAAAAGAGCTCGAGCTTGATCGCTCAAGGACAAATGTAAACGGTGGGGCGATTGCGATTGGCCACCCGCTTGCGGCCAGTGGCACCCGCATCACCTCAACGCTGATATACGAGCTAAAGCGCCGGGGAAAACGTTATGGTCTAGGCAGCGCGTGTATTGGTGGTGGTCAAGGCATTGCGGTGATTGTGGAGGCACTTTAAAAATGTTAGCCCTGAAGAAGATGTCCAAATTTCCAATAGACCGTAAAAAGTGGTTTCTGTATCCGCTGCTTTTGCTCGCATTTATGCTACTTTTACGCGAAGCCAGCTTTCTTGGGACGCACTTTCATTAACAGGTAAATACTCACCAGAAGCTCTGTCGAAACGCCGCCCGCCAGCTCAAACTTTGCTTTGATATCACCCAAACTACCGGAATATACCCAAAAGCCGATTGCAAGATTTACCAGGGTGGCCAGGACCAGCATTGGCCTGAAGGCTTTGTGGCGTTTTACAATCAGCCAGATCAATGGAGCCGTCAAAATGATTCCCGACCAAATCTCAATTGCAGTGGGCTGTCGCTGATCTGATTCGAATAGTTTTTTTCCAGCAAGGTCCAAGGCAATAAAAACGAAAGAGACCAGGATTTCGAGCCCCCAAAACCAGGGCATTACTTTTACCAGCCTTGGCGCAGCCAGATCATTTCCAGGAAACAGCATCAAGGAAACGGCAAGCACTAATGGAATAATATACGGAGACACAGCCCCCAATACCGAAAATACGATGAACGACAAGAGCAGGATAATAAGTATCTTTAACCAAGCAGGTAATCTCATCTCAGTTCCTCTATTGCCTGATGCCATAAAACATGGAAAACCGGTCAGATGGAAAATAATCAAGTTTTAGTGATTATACTAGGTATTCTTCTCGTGCTTATCGGCGTTTCCGCTGTTTTCATAGCCATTCAGGCGGTACGGCTGTTTCGTCGTCCCACCGGGGCGATCGAACAACCGCAGGAACGACGGGAGGCAATGCCTCGGCCTGCGGCGGCGGTCGTACCAGCGCCCATCACTCCCTCGGTTCCCGTCACAGATGAGCTGCGCGCTGCCCGTGGTCTTAGCCGCACTAAAGCGTTTTTCCAGCAAACCTTTGACAAGTTGTTTTCAGGTGCCAAGGCTGAAGAGTTTTTCGGCGACATGGAAGAGGTCTTGCTCACTGCTGATATCGGAATAGATTTTTCGGAAAAGGTGGTGGCCGCGCTGAAGAGTTCATTTGGAGTAACGTTGCCCGGACGGTCTGAGCTTAAATCGAAGCTGTCTGATATTCTTCTTTCTCAGCTACCAGTTTCCGAAGTCTCGGTCGATGCACGACCACGCGTTGTGATGATTATCGGTGTCAACGGAGCGGGCAAGACCACTACTATCGCCAAACTTTGCCAACGCTTTCAATCGCAGGGGAAGAAGATTCTTGTGGGCGCGGCCGACACCTTTCGCGCGGCGGCGATCGAGCAGCTGAAAACCTGGATCGATCGCGTGGGCGCCGAAGGCGTGTTTCAGAACGAAGGTGCTGACCCCAGTGCGGTAGCATTTGATGCGGTACAAGCGGCTGTGAGCCGCCATAGCGACATTTGCCTGATTGATACGGCCGGACGCCTTCACACCAAACTCAATTTGATGGAAGAACTTAAAAAGATGAAGCGGGTGATGGGCAAAGCTATGCCTGGCGCGCCGCATGATGTTTGGCTGGTTGTGGACGGGTCAACCGGCCAAAATGCTTTGAACCAAGCGCGCGAGTTTCATCAGCATCTGGAACTCACTGGCGTGGTTGTGACTAAATTGGACGGTTCGGCCAAAGGCGGCGCAGTACTGGCAATTGCCTCGGAATTGAAAGTGCCCGTTGTCTTTATCGGTGTCGGTGAAACGCCGGAAGATTTAATTCCATTTAACGGCCCCCGATTTGTCGATACGATACTCGAGGGGCTTTAAACTTGCCGCGGAGCAAGAATGCCCGCGAGGTAAGAAGCGCAATTTGACTTCTTTTCTCTGATAAAGCATAACTTTATATAATGGCTGCGAAAAAATCAGTTTCAGTGCGTATTTTGGATCAGGACTTTCATATTACAACCGATGCTTCTCCAGAGCGCGTTGCGAAAATTTCTGATTTTCTGAATAAGAATCTGCAAGACGCCGTGCTGAAGTCCAAGAGCGGCTCGCAGCTTCATGCGGCGATTATTGCGGCACTCAATATCACCGAAAAATATTTTGATGCGATTGAGAAGCAGGCTGAATTGAAAACACGAGTAGTTGAGAAGTCGAGAAAGATTCTCGGCCTCCTGGACAACGCCGGAAACACGCCTTAATTCGGCTATTAGAAAGTCCTGGTTCAAGTGGTTGCGCCCACAAAACAAGAAATTCGAAAAGAGATTCTCGCGCGAAGGCAGGCGCTAAGCGCAGGCGAGATCGATCAACGTTCGCAACGAATCTATAGAAATTTCATTGGCCACCTTGATGAAATTCTACCGAAACAATTCAGCACTGCGGCGATCTATTTTCCTATTCGTGGCGAAGTTGACACGCGACCATTCCATAAATTTTTCAAAAACCGCAAAGTGAGATGCCTATTTCCAAGAGTGGCCGATGTCGGCTCAAAGGATTCTCTCCTCGATTTTTACCCTGTCGATGACTGGTCTGAGCTTCAGCTTGGATCCTTTGGCATAGGTGAGCCCGCTGCGGCTTCCGGAGCGGCGATTCGTCCCGATGTGGTGATGGTTCCCGGTCTTGCGTATTCCCATGATGCGCATCGGCTGGGCTTCGGGGGTGGCTACTATGACCGCACAATCGATTCATGGACGGCATCCGGAATCCGATCTTCCGTAAAGCTGATAGGTCTGTCCTATGAGTTTCAGGTACTGCAACAACTTCCATGCGAGCCACATGACCATCAGCTCGACTTTGTCGTCTCGGAAGAGCAAGTATTGAAGGGGGCTGTTTCGTGAGAGTGTTGTTTTTGGGCGATGTCGTGGCTTCCGCGGGCAAAGCCGTGATTCAAGCCTTTGTTCCCGAGATGCGTAAGTCAGAAAATCTTACCTTTGTGATCGCAAATGGCGAAAATGTCGCCGGCGGCCTGGGAATTGACGAGAAGTCGGCAGTGGACCTTTTTCAGTCCGGTGTGGATCTCATAACGGGTGGAAATCATTCCTGGGATAAGCGGGAGATAGCGGAATTCATGGCGCGAGACAGGCGTGTCTTGCGGCCGGCAAATTTTCCCGATGACCCGCAGTTTCCTGTGCCAGGTAAAGGTCATGCCGTGCTCGAGGGGCCGAATTGCCGGCTTGGGGTGCTCAATCTGATGGGCCGCGTGCATATGGACCCTCTTGACGATCCTTTTGCCGTTGGCAGCAGGTGGGTCGACTGGTTCGATTCGCACGACATTAACTGCATACTCGTCGACTTTCACGCCGAGGCGTCATCTGAAAAGCAGGCGTTCGCGCATTACGTCGCAGGACGCGTAAGCGCCGTGGTGGGCTCACATACCCACGTGCAAACCGCTGACGAGCGCTTATTGCTGGGACCCAGTGGCGCGAAGACCGCCTATATTACTGATGCGGGCATGACGGGACCCTATGATTCGGTCATCGGAATGAAAAAAGAAAAGTCTATCCAGCGGTTTTTGAGTAAAATGCCTCAACGGTACGAACCAGCGGAGGGAATGCCCGGCTTGCATGGGGTGATTATAGATATTGATGATCGCAATGGCGAAGCCACCGCCATTCGACGAATTTCGCGTTTTCTCTAAATTTGAACGAGGTCATTATGCAGAAGAAATGGGATCTGGAAGAGGCGTTTGAGACTCTCAAGTTGGGGGCCACCGAGATACTTCTAGAGACGGAACTGAAGGCTAAACTTGCAAATTCCCTGAAAACCGGAAAACCACTTAAAGTTAAAGCTGGTTTTGATCCGACGGCGCCCGACCTCCATTTGGGCCACACAGTTCTGATAAATCGCATGGCAAAGTTTCAAGAGATGGGCCACGAGGTTTATTTTCTGATTGGGGATTTTACCGGAATGATCGGTGACCCTACCGGAAAAAGCGAATCGCGCAAAGCACTCAGTCAGGAAGAGGTCAACGCCAACGCAGAGACATACAAGCAACAGGTCTTCAAAGTTCTCGACCCAGCTCGCACCAAGGTTGTATTTAACAGCCAGTGGCTGGGCAAGATGTCACCGGTAGAGCTTATCAAATTGGCCGCTACCCATACCGTTGCTCGAATGCTTGAGCGTGACGACTTCTCAAAGCGGTATAAAGATGGGCAGCCGATTTCAATTCACGAGTTCCTCTATCCCCTTCTGCAGGGTTACGATTCCGTCGCACTTCACTCCGATATTGAGCTCGGAGGCACCGACCAGAAATTCAATCTCCTGGTGGGACGCGAGCTCCAGCGCATGAATAATCAGACTCCGCAGACTATTATCATGAACCCGCTGCTCGAAGGCACGGACGGAGTCAACAAGATGAGCAAGTCACTGGGCAATTACATTGCCATCAACGACTCTTCTCAGGAAATGTTTGGCAAAATCATGCGCATTTCTGATGAACTCATGCTTCGATACTATGAACTCATCGGGATGCTCAGCTTCACGGAGTTTGAGCGACTCAAAGGCGACCTCAGGTCGGGCAAACTGCACCCCAAAATAGCCAAGGTGAATCTCGCTAAAACTATTGTGGCGCGATTCCATTCTATGGACTCTGCAAATCGTGAGGCCGAGCAATTCGAAAAGGTTTTCACCAAAGGCGGGCTGCCGGATAATATTCCTGAGAAGAAATTCAGCCTTAAAAGCCTCACGCCCGCTACCAGTTCGCTTTTGGCGTTTGCCGTCCCAGAGCTGGTCGAGAGCAACTCGCAACTGCGTCGGCTTTGCGAACAAGGGGCAGTATCTGTGAATGGCGAGAAGATTTCCGATCCGAAGTTCGCAATTACCTCAGCCG
This sequence comes from Deltaproteobacteria bacterium, assembly GCA_016194725.1. Classification (GTDB taxonomy): domain Bacteria; phylum Bdellovibrionota; class UBA1018; order UBA1018; family UBA923; genus JACQAX01. Next base: position 516 of record JACQAW010000261.1, on the reverse strand, counting down.
GTGAGTATATGCTCAAAGTGGGAAAACGCGGTTATTTGAAGCTGATTGTCGAAAAATAGAAATACCCAGGTGGGATGCTGGGCAACATGGCCATGTCGCCCAGCACGCGATGAAGTGAGTTGGCAGAGTAATTTGATTCGCGTAAGTTCATTGATGGACGCTCTTATTTTCATGATTTTGAATTTCATTTTCGACCACGAACTGCCGCGTTTCGATTCATGGGGTAGCAATGACCGTGCCGCAGGCCATTTTTCAGAAAAATTCGCAGTTTCCCGGGGTTGAAAAATGATGCTTTCCAGGTGCCGAGACAGTATTTTTACCGGGTAGGTAAGGAATTTATGCCCGCCAATCCACGGTGGGGGCCGGTTTTGAAAAAAATTTAAATAGTGCAAATTCCGTGTTGACGAATGACGGGTAGGGCCACTATATTCCGCCGTTACTTGATGACTGGTGAGTCGAGTCCTGCGGGGGTGTAGCTCAGTTGGGAGAGCGCCAGCTTTGCAAGCTGGATGTCGC